>WRCI01000185.1 GCA_009784145.1 Methanobrevibacter sp. | reverse complement strand
TAGAATTAATTTATAAAATTAATATAAAAATTATAAAAATATATAGAATATATAGATTATAATAAGATAATATTAATCTAAATAATATTTAAATGTTTTTTAGAAATTAGTGACAATTTAAAAAATTGTTTTGTTTTTTATAATTTTTTTATTTTCTATTTTTTCTATTTTCATAGTAAATCTCTTTTCAAGTAAATCATATCAATTAATTGTTTACCATCTTCAAACATAGGTTCATTATAATTATCAACAAAAAAATTTCTTATTTTGTGAGATTCTTCAAACCCAAACTTTTCATAAAAGTTAATTATTTTTTCACATTCCCCAGTTCCAACATAGATTTTTGTGAATTTGTTCTTATTTTTACAGTAATCGATTACAAATTCCATTATTTTCTGACCATATCCTTGTTTTTGGTACCTTGGATATGTGGCTATGTTTTTTAGTTCATAGCTATCTTTTGAAGAAGTTATCACACAAACACTTTTTAAATCATCATCATATAAAGCAAAAAGTTCTCCTTTTTCTAAATATTTGTCTATCATATCTTCTTCTTCATCAGCTATTAGTAATAAATCTAAAAATTCTTTTTTATTTTCTTTTATTTTTAATATTTTCATATTAATAGTTTTGGGTTTATTACATTATATTATTTTAGATTCAGTATTTTTTTGAAATATTGTTATTTTTTTCACTTTAAAATCTTTGTTTGTTTTTTTGAGATTTTTTCAACATTCAATTGAACATATTTAAATACTTATTTTTATAAATATATTATAAAGTTTCTTTTAAGAAAAGATTTAATAAAATTTTAAATAAATTTTCTTATAGGAAAATATTTATTTTTCTTTATTTTCTTTATCTTATTTTTTATTCAATCTAACTTTCACAGAATCTGCATGAGCATAGAATTCTTCATATTCAGCTATTGGCACAATAATATTTTCTAAAGATTTTAAACCTTCTTCTGTAATTGTTTGTACTGTAGGTTTCTTTAAAAATGATTCTGTTGAAAGACCAGAGTACATTCTAGCTCCACCAGCTGTAGGTAGTACATGGTTTGTTCCAGAACCGTAATCTCCAGCAGCTACTGGAGAATATTTTCCTAAAAAGATTGAACCAGCATTTTTTATTTTCTCTAGAATTTTCTTATCATTATCTGAATTCTCAGTCATTATAATCAAATGTTCAGGAGCATAAACATTAGAAACTTCAATAGATTCTTCTATTGATTTAGTTAATATTATCTTTCCATATTTTTCTAAAGATTCTTCAATTATCTCTTTTCTTTTTGCTTCATTTGTTTTTATTTCTATTTCTTTTTTTGTTTTTTTAGCTAAATTTTCACTATCTGTTACTAAAAAACAAGAAGCATTAGGGTCATGTTCAGCTTGTGATAATATATCATAAGCTAAATATTCTGGATTAGCTGTTTCATCAGCTATTATTAAAACTTCTGAAGGACCTGCTGGAAACTCAATATCAACGTTCCCATAAACAAGTTTTTTTGCAGCTGTAACAAATATATTTCCAGGACCAACAATTTTTTCTACTTTTGGTATGGATTCTGTTCCATAAGCCATACTAGCTATAGCTTGAGCCCCTCCAACTTTGTATATTTCATCTGCTCCTGCAATCTCAGCAGCTACTAAAATAGCATCCATTATTTTTCCATTACTTTGTGGAGGACTACAACATATTATTCGATTGACTCCAGCTATTTTAGCAGGAATAACAGTCATCAAAATAGATGAAGGATATACAGCTCTTCCTCCAGGAATATAACAACCAACAGTATTTATTGGGCGAATTATTTGTCCTGCAATAATACCATCATTAATTTTCATCTCCCATTCTTTTGGAATTTGTGATTTATGGAATTTTTCAATGTTTTTACTTGCATTTTTTAAAGAATCAATTAATTTTGGATTATTTTTTTTTAAATTTTCATAAGCTTTTTTTATTTCTTCTTCTGTAACTTTTAATTCACTAACTTTTACTTTATCAAATTTTTCAGTGTAATTATGAACTGCCAAGTCACCATTATCTTTAACATTTTTTAAAATTTCAGAAACGATTGTTAACACTCCTTCTACATCTTCTTCTGATCTTTTTGTTATTTTTTGGATAGTTTCTTTTTTATAATATAATATTTCCATTTGAATCAACTATTTAGCTAATTTTGTTTTGAATTCATTATAAGTTTTAGAATAATAATAAAAATATTTTCTTATTTCACCAATATATAAATTATGTTTCTTATATTTGATAAAAACAGTTGTATAGTTCTAAAATTATATTAGTCACAGTACCATATAATATATATATTAAAAATTATTAATATATTTATTAATATCAAGAAAATATTAAAAAATTATTATATATATTTTAATATCAAGAAAATATTAAAAAATTATTATATATATTTTAATATCAAGAAAATATTAAAAAATTATTATATATTTTTATTAATATCAAGAAAATATTAAAAAATTATTATATATTTTTATTTATATCAAGAAAAT
>WRCI01000184.1 GCA_009784145.1 Methanobrevibacter sp. | reverse complement strand
TGTTAATGGTGTTCAGGTTAAAGCTAGTAAAACGTTTGTTGCAGAGAGTGTTGATGGTTCTGTTGAGCTTGAATTCACTTTTGATGCTACTGGTTTAGGGGGTAAGACTCTTGTAGTCTTTGAGAAGCTTTTCTATGAGGGAAATGAAATTACATCTCATGAAGACCTAAACGATGCTAACCAAACAATAACATTCAAAAAAGACAGCAAAGAAGGCAATGATAACAAAGGAGAAGGCAATGAAAACAACCTTGCCAACGAAGGAACCAATACTAATTCAGACTCTGATGATGAATCAGAGCCTACAGATGATTCAGAAAATAATGGTGAAGCAGAATCTAACAGCGAAGAAGAAACTAATAATGAAAAAACTATTACAAAAGCCAATGCTGGTAGTATGAAGTCAACAGGAATTCCAATAGCAATACTCTTAATATTAGCTGTTTTAGGTCTTGTAACATACAGAAGAAAACAATAAAATTTATAATTTAAAAGTTGGTTTTAATTTTTTATCAACTTAATTTTCCTTTTTTTAACATTTAATATATATATATATATATATATATCAATTATATAATTTATTTTAATTTTATAAATTTTTAAAATAATTTTTTCAATAATTATTTTTCAACAATTATTTTTCAACAATTATTTTCCAAAATTATTTTTTCAAAACCATAATCAAAAATCAAAAACCATAAACTTTATATATAACCTCAAACCCATCTTATATTGTATAATTCTATTAAAGTTAATAGAAGTTAATAAAATTTAAATGTCTTCAATATAATTATTTCTTTTAATATAAATCTATTTTCAAACTCTATTGTTAAAGAAGGTGTTATATTGATAAACATTAATTTCTATAACTTGTATATATAATATAAATTAAAATAATATAAATTAAAACAATAAAAATTATAATTATATAATATATATTATAAATTTAAATAGACATTATAAATATTTTTATAAATTATGAGGTGATTTTAATGGCAAATGGTCAAGGACAACCTATTTTAGTTTTACCTGAAGGTACTAATAGAATTTTAGGCAGAGATGCACAAAGAAATAATATTTTAGCTGGTAAAGTATTAGCTGAAACTGTAAGAACTACACTTGGTCCAAAAGGTATGGACAAAATGTTAGTAGATGGATTAGGAGATATTGTAGTTACCAACGATGGTGTAACTATTTTAAAAGAAATGGATATCGAACATCCTGCAGCTAAAATGCTTGTAGAAGTGGCTAAAACCCAAGAAGATGAAGTAGGAGATGGAACTACAACTGCAGTTATTATAGCTGGAGAATTACTCAAAAAATCTGAATCTTTATTAGATATGGATATCCACCCAACAATTGTAGCTATGGGTTACAGACAAGCAGCTGAAAAAGCTCAAGAAATTTTAGAAGATATTTCTATTGAGGATGTTGGAAAAGAAACTTTAGTTAAAGTAGCTATGACTGCTATGACTGGTAAAGGAACAGAAAGTGCTCGTGAACCATTAGCTAAATTAGTAGTGGATGCAGTTCAACAAGTAGAAGATGATGGTTTAGTTGAAACTGATCACATTAAAATTGAAAAGAAAGATGGTGCTGTTGTAGATGAATCCACTTTAGTTCAAGGTGTAATCATTGACAAAGAAAGAGTACATCCAGGTATGCCTAAAGAATTTAGTAATGCAAAAATAGCTTTAATCAACTCTCCAATTGAAGTAAAAGAAACTGAAATGGATGCAGAAATCAGTATCACAGATCCTGCTCAAATGCAAGCTTTCATAGAGCAAGAAGAAAATATGGTTAAAGAAATGGTAGATAAAATCGTAGATTCTGGTGCAAATGTCTTATTTGCACAAAAAGGTATTGATGATTTAGCACAACATTTCTTAGCTAAAGAAGGAATCATGGCTGTAAGAAGAGTTAAAAAATCTGATATTGAAAAATTATCTAAAGCTACTGGTGCTACTGTTGTATCTAACATTGATGATTTAGATAAAGATGATTTAGGTTTTGCTGGAGAAGTAACTGAAAAGAAAATCTCTGGTGAAGACATGATCTTTGTAGAAGATTGTAAAGAAGCTAAAGCTGTAACTTTACTTGTAAGAGGAAGTACTAAACATGTAGTTGATGAAATCCAAAGAGCTGTTGAAGATGCTATTGGTGTTGTAGCTGCTACTGTTGAAGATGGTAAAGTTGTAGCTGGTGGTGGAGCTCCAGAAATAGAAATGGCTAAAAAATTAAAAGATTATGCTGAATCTATTAGTGGAAGAGAACAATTAGCTGTAACTGCATTTGCAGAATCTTTAGAAATTGTTCCTAAAACTTTAGCTGAAAATGCAGGTCTTGATAGTATCGATTCTTTAGTAGATCTTAGAGCTTCTCATGAAAAATCTCCTTACATGGGTCTTGATGTATTTAAAGGAGGAGTTGCTGACATGAAAGAAGCTGGTGTAATTGAACCACAACGTGTTAAAAAACAAGCTATTCAATCTGCTTCTGAAGCAGCTGAAATGATTTTAAGAATAGATGATGTTATTGCATCTGTTGGTGGCGGTGCACC
>WRCI01000183.1 GCA_009784145.1 Methanobrevibacter sp. | reverse complement strand
TAATGGTTGGATATAATCTTGAAATGTTTTTTCATGAGTAATAGGGGAACATGAAGCTATCACAACTCTATCAAGATTTTTGTTAACAATATTATCTCTTATTATCTTTCGTCCATTAAGAGAGCATAAATTTTCAAATTCTTCAACAACATCTACATTGATAGAACTTTTTAACTTTTTTATATTCACAATATCTGAAATATTTCCTCCACATCTACAAATAAATACTCCAACACGTAAATCTGGTTTTGAGGAAATTGGGGGCTTTGCTTTATACATTTTAATCATATTTTATTTATATTTATTTGAATTAATCCAAGTTTTAGCTAATTTCACTTTCTAATTCTCTTTCTTTTTCTTTTGAAGAGATTTCTTTTATTTTGAAGAGATTTCTTTTATTTTGAAGAGATTTTTTTTATTTTTTGAAGAATGTTCCTTTTTTTTGAAGAGATTTCTTTTATTTTGAAGAGATTTCTTCTATTTTTGATGAAAGTTCCTTTTTTTTTGAAGAGATTTCTTTTACCTTTTCAATTAGTGGTTCTATTGGAACAGTATGTGTTTGAATTCCTATAACTTTATAAGGATCCCCACCCATTATAAAAGCAATTAACTGAACAATATTAAGATGAAAGATATTAAAATCAATATTTAAATCAGCTCCAATAAAATTTTGATATCTATCAAATTGCATTTGACAATTTGGACACATATGAACTAAAATATCTATTTTTTCATCTTTTAATGATAATAATTTATCAGTAGTGACTTTTAAGGAAAGGTCTCTATTAACAAATCTTTGCCTAAATCCTGCTCCACATGTAGCTATTTTATGATCATACCAAGGAACTGTTTCAAGTCCACAGCTATTTATAAGTTCATCTAATATTTTAGGATCTCTAAAACCTTCAATAGTGTCTTCATACTGAACTTTACAATAATGACAAGCATGATGTGTAGCTATTCTAAATTTTGATAAGTCTATTTTAACATTTTTAGCTATTTTGTCTTTTTTATTAAATAATAATTCTACAACATGGAAAATATTCCTTGATGAATCAATACTACCAGAAACATACTTCATTTCACTAAAACCAGTTTCTTCATAAATATCATTGACTTTATCTCTAATTTCATCCCTTTCATTTAATAATTTAGCTACTTTTTTATGAATTGCATAACAAGTTGAACACATCATAGCTATATTAGTATGACTAGTTTTTTTAGCTATATAGAAGTTTCGTCCTCCAATAACTGTTGTAGAGAATTGATCAAAGACATCTGAGTAATGTCCAAGTCCAGTACAACAGGATTGTCTATCATCAACAATATATTCGATTTCTAACTTATCAAATAGATATTTAGTTGAAGATTCAACTCCAGGATACTCTCCACTAACTAAACAGCTTTTAAACAGCATAATATTTTTATCAGGTATTTTCCGCATAAATTCACCTTCTATGAATTTTATTATCTTAGTTTTTCTTGTTTTTTCTATGTTTATTTTCTTTTTGAGTTTATTAACTGATAAGTATATCTTTAATATTCTTATATCTTTAGTAGTCTTATATTTTTAATATTTTTATATTTTTAATATTCTTATATCTTTAGTAGTCTTATATTTTTAATAGCATTATATTTTTAATATTCTTTGAGTTTTTCAATTCTTTTATCAAGATTAGTTTTTTTAAGGAGAATTCTTATTTCTTTAATAGATTCATCTGGCATTTTTAAAGGTTTAAGCCCTAATTCTTCTCTTATTTCATCTATTTTTAGGTTTTTTTCTTCCCATTCTTTTCCAATATCTCTTGCCAAATCATCATGAAAATTATAAGGGATTCCTCCAAGACCTAAATCCATCATAACATCACCAAATCCTGCAAAAGGACCTACTTCCTCATTAGATATTCCTTTACCTATAGCAATTTGTCTTATAATTTGATTAACTTCACATGCACTATTTCCAACTGGACAAATACTATGACAAGTATAACAATAAAAACAATTCCATATGTCTTTATCTTCAATTATTGATTCTTCTCCTTCAAGAACCTTTTCAATCATTATTCGAGGGTTATAATCAGAATTTTTAGCTCCAGGACACATTGATGTACACATTCCACATTGCACACATTTTAGTAAGCCCTTATTTTTAGAATATTTTATATCACTAAGAATCTTTTCAGCTAATTCTAATGGATTTTCATCAATTTTTAGAGTGTCCATTCATTTACCTCTATTTTTTTAACATAACTATGAAATATTTATTAAATCTTTTTTAAAAACATCAAAATATTGAAAATTGAAGTTTTTTTTTGGAAAATAAAAATTTTTTTAAATTCAAATAAACTATTTTATTTGCAATAATCTCTTGATTTATAAACATTAATATTATGTTTTTGTTAATATAAATAATTTATTTTTTTACAAATAATAATATAATATAAATAATTTATTTTTTTACAAATAATAATATAATATAAATAATTTATTTTTTTACAAATAATAATATAATATAAATAATTTATTTTTTTACAAATATATAATATAATATAAATAATTTAT
>WRCI01000182.1 GCA_009784145.1 Methanobrevibacter sp. | reverse complement strand
ATTTAGAATTTTTGAGGGAGAATGATTAAGTTTTATTTGAGTTAATGATTAAGTTTTATTTGAGTTAATGATTAAGTTTTATTTGAGTTAATGATTAAGTTTTATTTAAGTTAATGATTAAGTTTTATTTGAGTTAATGATTAAGTTTTATTTGAGTTAATGATTAAGTTTTTTAAATAAGTTATTAGTATTTTGGGTTAATAATTAGGTTTTTGAAGTGATGATTAAGTTTTATTTGAGTTAATGATTAAGTTTTTTGAGGAAAGATTATGAATATTAAAAATTCATGGATTATTGCAACTAAAGATTTTGAAATATTTAGAAAAAAGAAACAAATTCTCTTATCTTTACTTATTTTTCCTTTGATATTAGGTGTTGGTTTTCCTTTATTAATATTGGGAGTTATTGATGAACCTAGTATTAAAATTGAAGAAATTGTAATTCTAATAAATACTCTTTCATTAATCTATATAATGATGCCAAGTTTTATACCACCAACTCTAGCATCTTACAGTATTGTTGGTGAAAAAACAGAAAAAACTTTAGAAACACTTTTAGCAAGTCCAATAACAGATGATGAATTATTGTTTGGAAAGATAATTGCTGCATTTGTTCCTTCTATTTCTATAATCTACTTGAGTTCTTTAATTTTCATGTTTCTTATAAATATTTTTACATACAGCAGATTAAATTACTTTTTCTTTCCAAATTGGGATATAGGAATTGTTTTACTTTTAATAGTTCCTTTTATAACTTTCTTATCTGTTGAAGTAAATGTTTTAATATCTTCTAGAAGTAGTGATATAAGGTCAGCTTCACAACTTGGTGTATTAAGTATGTTTCCATTTATTGGATTGTATATGCTTTTTCAAAGAGAGTTAATAGGGATTAATCTTTTTAATCTATTAGGTATTGCAGTGTTCCTTTTGGTCATAGCTATATTTTTATTTATTATAATCAGATCTATTTTTAATAGGGAAAAAATTCTTACTAAATGGACTTAGATTTTCATGAAAAAAGAATATAATGAAATTACTTGTAAAAGTGCATGTACTAAGACTAAGCGTACCATGCCTTATAAATGGGATTTAAATATTTATAGGGGATGTGAACATCAATGTAAATATTGTTATGCTTTATATTCTCATAAATATCTTGAATCTAATTATAACGGAGTTATTGATTCTAAAAAATCAAATTCTAATAAGTTTTTTAATAATATCTATATAAAAACTAATATTGCAGAAGAATTAGATAAACAGCTATCTAAACCCTCTTGGAAAAATGAAATAATAGCTATTGGTACTGTAACTGATAGCTATCAACCAATTGAAAATAAATATGATATAATGAGAGATGTGTTAGAGGTTTTGATTGAACATAAAAACCCCGCTATTATTTCTACTAAATCTAATCTTATTCTTCGTGATTTAGATTTGATTGATGAATTATCAAAGTTGAATTTTGTTAATATAGCTGTAAGTATAAGTTCCCTAGATTGGGAAATTCAACAAGATCTTGAACCAAATGCATCAAGTTTTGAAGATAGGCTTAGAACATTAGAAATAATTAAATCACAAACTAATGCATCAACTGGTCTACATTTCATGCCAATAATTCCTTATTTAACTGATAGCTATGAACATATTGATAAGATGTTTAAAAGTGCAGAAGAAAGAGATATTCATACAATACTACTAGGACCACTTAATTTGTATGGTAAAACAAGAGGAGTTTTTCTTAATTTCATAAAAAATGAGTATCCAGAAATTTATCCAGATATTTTAGCTATCTATGAAAAAGGTAGAGTTGATAGTAATTATAGTAGAGAATTATTTGCTAAAATAAGAGAAATTAGAGCTAATTATAATATTGATACTAATTATGTAAAAGCAATTAAAGAAAAATTAGTGGATTATAGAGAAAAAGAAGCTTCAAAACAATCTACTTTATTTGATTATTGAATTTTATCGATTTTTGGCAGTGGGAAAAACAGAATTCTTAATGTAGTATTAAGGAATTTGGTAGTCAGGGATATGAAAAGTTTTTACTAATATATTTATTAAGAAATGAATATATTCAAAGATTGTTATTTGATTATTCATTTCATTGTTTCCCAAAAAAATCAGAAATATCAAAATATATTTCTTTTTCTTCATTAGTTTCTTTATTTAAATAGTGTAACAAATCACAGGGTATTATCATATCATCAATTTTTAACTGAATCAAACTTTGTTTTATCATTTCAAATTCGGGATATGTATAGTTAACCCATGCTTTTTCAGAATGCACACCTAACAGATGATTTTCAGTACGTATTTTAACAAAATCTATTCCAGTAGAAGTTTCAAAAATTACAATTTCAACTTCTTCTTCATTTGGTTCAGAATATAAATATTCTGGTTTATATGTTAAACTATCTTTTACACCCATTAAATTAAAAAGAAAATTATCTCCACTGTATACGGTCATTTTAGCATTGTTCATTATTCCTCACCATTTATTCATTTATTGAATTTTAATTCGATAAATTTATATTCAATTTACTTTTCTATTTTTTCATTCTTCCATTCT
>WRCI01000181.1 GCA_009784145.1 Methanobrevibacter sp. | reverse complement strand
ATTATTCTAAATTAGTGCTTGTTGTTATTCTAAATTAGCACTTATTACTATTCTAAATCAATATTTGTTTTTCAAAGATTCTTTTATGTATCTTTTAATAAATGGATCTAAATCTGAGTTAAACTCACTTTTTTCATTGCCTAATTTATCTATATCTGTAAATGTTCCTTTAAGAGTTCTTCCTGTCCAATGAACCTCTTTTTCAGCTCTTTTTCCATATTTAGTTCCAAACATTTTAAAAAGAGGGAATTTTGTTATTCCATTAGCTCCACTAAGAATCAATGGTCCAATATTAGCTAAATTATCTGTCCAAGTACCAGCTATAATTTCAATATCAGGAAAAGTAAGGCGTATAGTAGCTACTACTCCTGCATAATAAAGGGAAGCTGGTTGAGAGGAATTTTCAAATTCTGTTCCTTTATGTGGATTTAATGAATAAAAAATCACCCTATCTACTTTGTAATCTTTTATATATTGAATCAAGTATTCTATATCATCTGGAGTTTCACCTAAACCTAATATTATTGTAATAGCTTTTTTAAATCCTAAATCACTTGCTTTATCTAACATATTCCCAATATCATTTAATGATTTACTAGGACATATTTTATCATGTAATTTAGGTTCAGCTATTTCTACAGCTCCAGTAACTCCTATTATTTCTTCATTGTATTCTTTTAAATCATCTGTTATTCCTATATTAAGCCATACAGGAGTTTTAGTTATTTTATAAATATCATTAGCTATTGATTTTATTTCAGGAGTTTCAAAAGAATCATATCCTCCAGATAAAAATTCAATATTCCATCCTAATCGTTTACATATTTCTGCTTCAGCTAAAATAGCATCAACTTTTCTTTTAGCTTTTTTAGGATCTTTGATTTTATTTTTTTGAGTGCTCATATAACAAAAACTACAATCTCCCTTATCACACCACCATGAAAGGAATATAGCTCTTTCTAAGCTTATTTCATCATATCCTTTCTTTAAACTAAGATTGTTAGCTTTATCAATTAACTCTAATATTTCAAAGTTTTTTATTTTATCTATAAAACTCATAACATAAAATTCCTTAATATAAAATTCATTGAATATAGTATTGATATTATAAAATTACTTTTTATTATACATATATAAAATTTAATTTATATATTAAAATTTAATATTAATTATACAATATAAAATTTAATTTATATATTAAAATTTAATATTAATTATACAATATAAAATCAAAAATAAATCAAAATATTCTTATTATTATATTTAAATTATTTTTTAAAATTTATATACTTTTTAAAAAATTTATACTCTATTACAAGAATATATATTTTATTAAATAAATAATTATTAAAATGATATTTAATTTGTATAAATATTATAATTTTATATTTTTATAATTATTAAAAATGAAATAATCTATAATATATATAAAAATTTTTAAATTATAAAATATCTTTTAAAAGTATATCTTAAAAATATAAATATAAAAAATATTATAATAAAACAAGTGAAAATAATGTTTATAAGAAGAAAAATAATATTTATAAAATTTTAATAAAAAAATAAACTGACATGAGGGATTAAATGGTATATTGTAGTTACTGTGGAGCAAGAAATAGAGACGATGTTTCTCATTGTTCAAATTGTGGTGAACGATTGCCTATAATTCGTGACAAAAATCAAAATATTCCTCAAAACAATTATTCAAATCAACAAAATAGTAATCGACCTATTTCTTCTAATCAAATACCTAATAACCCATATAATAGACCTATAAAAAATAACTATTTAAGAGATAATAGATATAATAAAAACTTTACTGATGAAGATAATAATCTAAGATTAGATAATAGACATGATAATTTTCAAGATTCTAATCAAAAAAAATATCCTAAACCACAATTTAATAATAAAAATAATGATAATCCTCATAAAACGGTTAATAAAACTGCTGTGGAATGGGATGTTGTAATAGCAACTGCTTTAATTGTTATTATAATATCTGCTATTCTTCAAAGAGTTTTTCCATTTTTAAGTATTTTTATGGCTCTCCTTATTGGATTAATATATATTTTAATAGCTACTAAATCTAAACTAAGCCTTTTTAAGTCTATACCTCTAGCTATATTAATGATTTTAGCTGTTTCGGCTTATTTCAGCTTATGATATTTTTAATATAGCTAATATTCAAATATAAATTATTTTTAAAATTAAATATTTTTTGAAAAGTATCAAAAGGTTTATATATAATAATCACTAAAGTTAGTGATGTTATTTAAAGTTTGACTAATTTTAGAGACAGGCTATTATTTTGCCCAATTTTAGGCGTGGGTTGTTATTTGCCGTCGTAGCTCAGTAGGTAGAGCGTTCGGCTGTTAACCGATTGGTCACAGGTTCGAGCCCTGTCGACGGCGTTCATGGGCCCATAGCTTAGCCAGGTAGAGCGCCCGGCTCATAACCGGGCGGCCATGGGTTCAAATCCCATTGGGCCCATTGCTTAAAGCCTAATTTAAATATTTATTTAAATAATATACTATACATTTTCATATTTTTGCTCCGGTGGTGTAGTCCGGCCAATCATTTCGGCCTTTCGAGCCGAAGACTCGGGTTCGAATCCCGGCCGGAGCATTTTTAATATTGTTAT
>WRCI01000180.1 GCA_009784145.1 Methanobrevibacter sp. | reverse complement strand
TATTAATACATTCTATTCATTAAAATGCTAAAATTATATATTAATACATTCTATTCATTAAAATGCTAAAATTATATATTAATACATTCTATTCATTAAAATGCTAAAATTATATATTCATTAAAATACTAAATTTATTCATTTTTTTATTAGTTTTCAATTTTTACAGTTTCATCCAATAAAGAATTATTCGTAGATTTTAGTATTTTTCCATCAAGAACTTCTATTACTCTATCAGCTAAATTAGCTACATTCATATCATGTGTAACCATGATTAAAGTAACATTCTTTTCTTTGTGAAGTTTAGTTAACTGTTCTAAAATTTTTTGACTTGTTCTTGAATCAAGAGATCCTGTTGGTTCATCAGCCAATATTATCTCAGGTTCATTAGCTAATGCTCTTGCAATAGCTATTCTTTGTCTTTCACCACCAGATAATTTAGTAGGTTTTTTATTTGCTTTATCTTTCAATCCTACCATATCCAGTAGTTCTAGTGCTCTTTTTTTTCTTTGTTTTCCAGATAATTTACCTTCAAACATTGGAATTTCAATATTTTCTAAAACAGAAATATTTGGAATTAAATTATGTAATTGAAATATAAATCCAATCTTTTTAGATCTAAACTCATTAAGCTTTTTATTTTTAGTTAAGTCATAGCCTGCAACATCAATAGAACCATTATTTGCCACATCTAATGCACCTAACATATTTAAAAGAGTGGATTTTCCAGAACCAGAGGGTCCAATAATAGACACAAATTCTCCCTTCTTAATCTTTAAATCTACACCATTTAAAGCTTTAATACGTCCATTTTCATAACTTTTTTCTAAATTATTAATATTTACAATATCATTCATTATCTCATTATTTTCTATTTTTCTATTATGCTTCATAATTTCATTATTTTCTATTTTTCTATTATGCTTCATAATTTCATTATCTTCTGTTTTATTATAATTCATAATTTCAACCCCAATCTATATAATATCCTAATAAATATCTTTATTTTATTCATATCTTAATGCTTCAGTTGGTGGGAGTCTGCTTGCTCTCCATGCTGGATAAAATCCTCCAATTAAACCAACAACAATAGCTAATGAAAATGCTAATACAAATGTTTCAATACTATAAGCAGGATAGAATCCTACTTCTCCAAATACATTCAAATATACCATTAGCTCTATTCCTAATATTCCTATTATTGATCCAACAATCCCTGAAGCTATTGTTAGTACTAAAGATTCTCCAAGAATCATTCCAAGAATCCGTCTACTTTTCCACCCAATTGCTCTTAAAACACCAATTTCCCTAGTTCGTTCATAAACTGACATTATCATAGTGTTAATAATACCAATTCCTCCAATGATAATTGCTAACAAAGAAATTCCCAATGTAGCACCATTAATCATATTCATAGTATTATCTAATGATTCAATATCTGATAGAGAAGTAATTACTGTAATATTATCTCCATACTTATCTTCAATTTCTTTTCTAACTTCATCAACATCAGCTCCATCATCAAGTTTAGCATAAATCATAGTAATATTATTATTTTCAGAAGAATCAACCAGTTCTTGAACATTATGTAAACCCGCAAAAACACACCAATCAATATTAGGATTACCTGATTCAGAAACACCAACTATTTTATATTCTTTGCCTTTTAAAAGAAGAGTATCATTAACAGATTTATTCACATCTTCTGAAGCTAATTTACCTATAATAACCTCATTTTTTGAATTATCATGAACTCTACCTTCAGTAATAACTATATTCGAAAATTTAATATCTTCTGAGTTAAGCCCCATTAATGGAGAAAATTTAAGCCCTGGAATATCAATAGGACTAGCATACAATCCCGCTACCTCATTCACACCATTAACATTTTTAATAGTATTTATCCAACTTTCATTGATTTCTTCTGTTCCCATCATAGCAGTAGGATCATTAGAAGAATTTCCAGAAATTGAAAAATCTGCTCCTCCTGCTCGTAAAACACCATTAACATCTTCAGTTAAACCTGTTGTAATAGCTCCAAGTGCAACAATTGTAGCTATACCAATACCTATTCCAATAATAGCAAGAAAAGCTCTACTTTTATTTCGAAAAGGATTTTTTAACATTAATTTCCAAAATGACATATTTAACATCCCTTATTTTCTTTTTTAATATTTTTTTATTTTTTATTTTATTTTTCAATCAAAATTTTCAATTTATTTTTTAAATTTGATTTACAAAATCTGGCCAGAAATGTAAAATATATACGAAATTTGTAAAATATATGCGAATTTTGTAAGATATATCTTACACTTGTAAAGTTTAGCTTACATCATATATAAAGGTTTTGTTAAAAATTTTGTAAAAATAAAAAAATATTTATAAATATAATTAATAAAAAAATAATAATATAATCTATGAAAAATATAACAAAATTAAATAAAAATAATAAAAAAATAATAATATAATCTATGAATATAACATAATTTATATAAAAATAAATAAAGTTATATAAAAATAAAATAAAAATGAAATAAATGAACTTTATTATCAATACAGCCCCATATTTTTTGTGGTGAAAATATTCAATTTTAAGCATGGCTTTTCTGCTATTGAAAGTAATATATTGTTCATTATTAAAGGGGTCTTTTTAAATAATTGTTAAATTAAAATTTA
>WRCI01000179.1 GCA_009784145.1 Methanobrevibacter sp. | reverse complement strand
CTTCCAGTGAGCATAGTGTGTCACTTTCTTTTTGACTTTAGTTGCAGTTGTAATCTTTGTTCCGCCTGATTTTTTAGTATACCAACCATTAAAGACATACCCTGTTTTTTTAGGTGTTTTAGGAAGTTTTCCTATCTTTACATTTTTTGTATGTGTGGTTGTGCTAGTCTTATCTGCCCCAATTTTACCACCATTAGCATTCCATGTGACTTTCACCTTAGTTGCAGCATCAACAGCTTGTACAGTTCTTAACACCATTGTGAGCATCAATATAGCTATAATAACTATCAATAACATAGAAACTATCTTTTTTGTTTTAATAATAATCCCTCCATTGATTATAAATAATAATCCCTCTATTAATCATATAATTTTATTTAAAAAAAAAATATAATCATATGCTTTATATCATATTATATTAGACAATTAACTATATAAATTTATGTATTTAGTGAAAAACTCTCAAAACACCAATTAATTAAAAAAAAATGAAAACAAACTCACACAAAAAAGTATTATTAAAAAACTAGGCAAAATAAGAATTTATAAACTAAATATAATCATTTACAGGAAAAAATTAAGTAAAATAATAAAAATAAGTTTGAATAAAAAATGCAGTATACTAACTCAATTTCTCAACTACAAAATTATTTTCAAGAGTAAAATGATACAAATAATAACTTCAATTAAATAATTATTCAAAATAAATGAAATAAATAGGTTTAATCTCCATTTCATAGTATCACCTCCTTGAATTAGTGAGAAGACATTGATTTTGGATTAATAGCCTTCTCAAATTTTAAAAATAATCAAATGTTTCTTCAAGTTAGTAATACTGCATATCAATAATATATTATCTAATAATATATAAATATTACTATAAGAATATAAAATATTAAAGTAATAAAAATGGAAAAATTTATATAGTTTAAAGAGTTAATATATTATTGGATTAATAGCCTGGGGTTTATTGGATAGAAAACTATTTGTCTAAAAATAGTTTTTTATTCATAATCCTCATCTCTAATTTTGTAAATTTTTAATAATATTTAACATCAAAATAAGATAATTTCTAATATTTGATAATGGATAAATAAAATTATCTAAATTAATTAAAAATTCTCCCTTATTATTTACATATTAATTATTAAGAAAAATTTAAATATTAAAAAATATATATTATTATACAGTCTGTTAAGGCTCTATTTACCTTGTCGTTGAATGATGGCGAAGCTCTTAAATGAGAATGTGTGGTAGGGTACGGACTTTAAACTATTGTTTAAATATCTTTTTTAATTTAAATATATACTAAATATAATAAAAATATAATAAAAAAATAAAATTATAAATAATAAGATAAATTTCCAATTATTTTAGAATTCTTTTTTCCGACTATAACCATATCCTCAATCCTTACACCAAACTCTTTTTCTAAATAAATACCTGGTTCTATAGTTACAACCATATTTTTTTCTAAAATAGTTTCATCCTTTTTAGAAATACTTGGAGTTTCATGAACATCTAATCCTAAACTATGTCCTGTAGAGTGAATAAAATTATCTCCATAACCATATTCTTCAATAATTGACCTAGCTACTTTATCCACTTCACATGCTTTAATTCCAGATTTAAGTGATTTTATAGCTTGATTGTGAGCTTCAAGAACTATATCAAAAACTTCTTCCTGTTTTTTATCCTTTTCATCAATTATTGTACGACTTGTATCAGAACAATATCCTTGATATCTACAACCCCAATCCATTAATACTAAACTTTCTAATGATTTATTTTCCACTTTAGCATGAGGGAGAGAAGAGTTAGTACCAGTAGCAACTATGGTTTCAAAAGATTCTTCTTCTCCACCATTAGCTCTCATTAAATATCCTAATTCATAAGCTATTTCCCAATCTTTAACTTTATTTTCTTGTTTTTCACGAATATTTAGTTCTTTAAATGATTTATGTGAAATATCTGTAGCTTTTTTTATCATACTTATTTCTTCAGGAGATTTGATTATTCTTTCTTTTTCTAAAAAAGTCTCAATTTCTAAATCCCAACTTTCACCACTCACTTTATCTGGCAACAACTTTTTATATGATTTTACTGGAAGATTGGCTTCAATAGCTATTTTTGAAAGTTTTTCTTTTTTAAACAATTCTTTTAGCTTGGATAAAGATTTAAATTCTTTTATCTCAATTGAAGATGTTTTTTCTCCAATTTCTTTATCCATAGCTGAACATAATATAATTGGATCTTCTTTTAGAATACAAATAGCAAAACTAGTGGGATAATAATTAGAAAGGTATTTTATATTGTTAAACTGTGTTACAACCATTCCATCAAAATCTTTTTCATCCATCCTTTTTAAAACATTTTCTATTCTTTTATTAAAATCCAAAGTAACACACCTCATTTATTAATATTATATTAAAACTTTTTATATTAAGTATTTTTAGTAATTTATTGATTATATTTTTTATAGATAAATTTTAAAAATATTATATAAAAATTATAGAAATTTATAAAATTATATAAAAATTTATAAAAAATATATATAAATTATATAATAGTATATAAAATAATTATAATAATATATAAAAATTATAAATATAAAATTATAAAAAATATAAATTGGCTGTGCATCAAATATTTTGTAATTCTTTTTTCTTGATTAAAACCGTTATATTTAAATATAACTTATTAACATATAT
>WRCI01000178.1 GCA_009784145.1 Methanobrevibacter sp. | reverse complement strand
ATATAAATTACGGATTAAAAGTTAGGGATATGGAAAAAGAGGTTTCTCCTGAAGATATTTCAAATATATTAGAAAAAGTTGGTTTAGAAGGATATGAAAATCAAAAAGCTTCAACAATGTCTGGAGGAGAAATTCAAAGACTTGCATTTGCAAGAGCTTTAATTGTAAACCCAGAAATATTGTTATTAGATGAACCAACAGCTAATTTAGATCCAGAAACTACTGAAAGAATTGGAAAATTAATCCAAGATATCCGAGAAAATGAAGATACTGCTATTGTAATGGCTACACATAATTTAATTTTAGGACAAAAGTTATGTGATGAAATAGCTATTATAAATAAAAAAATATACCAATTTGGAAAAACTGAAAATCTTTTCAAAAAACCAGACAATAAGTTTGTAGCTGAATTTGTTGGAATGGGAAATATTCAGAAAGGGGTAGTAAGAAAAAGAGAAGGTAATCTAACTTTAGTTGAGTCAAATCATTTAAACATTCTATCAAAATGTGATTTTCAAGAAGGTAAAAAAGTATATGTTGGTACAAGACCAGAAGATATTACAGTAACTAAAGAAAAAATAGATGATGGAATTGATTTAAATCAGTTCAAAGGAAAAGTATTGGATTATCATTATAATGGAGCATTAGTAGATTTGAAAATAGACATTGGAGAACAATTTTCAGTTTACCTTACAAAAAAATCCTTTTTAGATTTAAAGGTTAATATTGGTTCAGATATGTGGATACAATTTAAGCCTGAATCTGTACATTTATTTGATTATAAATAAATAATATAAAATATAAACAATTGAAATGTAATATAAAATATAAATAAATAATATAGATTAATTAACGAATTAACATGATTATATTAAAAAATAAAAAAAAAGTATACCTCAGTAAAGTCTAGAAAGGAGGAAAAGAAACTAAAGTATACTTCAGATGAATAAAAAAAATAAAAGATACTTCAGAGTAAATCAAATAGATAATAACAAATTGGAGGATAGTTATCAAAAGCTATATACTTTTATCATTTTATCTATTCAAGTAAACTTCCAAGTATCTTTTGCCATGAACTTGAACGTATATTTGTAAGTCTCATTTCTGTTCTTTTTACATCTAAGATATCTTGAGGACAAGCTTTCACACAAGCTCCACATAACATACACATTGCAGGATTAATTTTTGAAGTATTATCTACAATACTAACAGCATTACATTGACAAACATCTTGGCATGCATGACAAGAGTCTCCTTTGCATTCTATTTCTGTATTAACAATTACTTCTCCTTCAAATGGCTTTATTACTTTAGCTGCATCCATAGGACATATTTCTTCGCACCATCCACAATTTATACACATATCTTGTTCTAATGCAATATCTCCTGTAATTTCTACTTTTGGAATGTTTTCATTATCCATACAAGTAGTACAAACTATTTTCATAGCTTCTTCAGGACATGCTCTCTTACATATTCCACAATATATACATTTATCTTCATCGATTTCAATATTTTCAGCTGTATACTGTTTAATTGAACTAATATCATTTTTATAAATTGTAACTGCATCAGCAGGACATATTTCTTCACAAATACCACAATATATACATTTATCTTTGTATATCTCAGTTTCACCCATTACAAGATTTTTTCTGTCGGGTAATTTTCTGTTAATAAAAATTGCTTCTCTAGGACAAGCTGTTTTACAGTTCCCACAATAAATACATTTTTCTTCTTCAATTTCAGAGCCACATTCCCATTTTGGATATTTTGGATCTTTTTCTAAAGTTTCATTGTTGATTTTAAAATCAAATGCTTCAACAGGACATGCAAAAGAGCATATTCCACATAAAACACAAGTATCCTTTTGAACACTTACAAAATCCATTTCTAGTAGCCCTCTGCATATAGGAAGCACTGGTCCAAGTTTTAAAGATTCAGTAGGACATATATCTATACATATCCCACAACCTACACATTTATGATTAATATGGCTTAATTCCCTATCTTCTTTACCTTTTCGCACTATGGATGTCATATTATTAGCTCCTATGGCTTTGAGATAGCTTGATTTGGACAGTTTTGTATACAAAGATCACAATCATCACATTTTTCATCAATTATTTTTATATCACTATTTTCTTCAATAAGTGCTTCCTGTTCACATATTTTAATACATAATCCTTGAACAGGACAGTTTTCAATTTTTCCACACTTTTCAGCATCAATTATAACAGTCATTAGAATCACCACTTTTGTGAGTAAACATTAATTTATTGATATGAATATATAAACATATCGATTTAAGTTTTATAGTTAATGTTTTTAACAATTAATTTATATATAAAATAAGTTTATTAAAATTTTTAAAAACCTAAATAATGATATATTCTCTTTATATTTTTTCCTATTCATATTCTCAAAAACTATAGAGTATCATTTAAAAATGAAAAATACGATATATATTTATATACAATTCAATTAAAAGTTAAACTAAATCATGATTTGTACATTAATATAAAAAAATATATGGTCATTGGTTTTCTTAATCGATTATATTTGTTCATAGCAGAATTATTATATGAAATCATAAGTATTTATATGAAATCAAAAGTACTTATATAAAATCAAAAGTACTTATATAAACAGGGTCATATTTTTTTACATCGTCGCCAGCTGTTTTAATGTCTTGCTTTGACCAAATTCGGTTGTCAATATGAGCCCTGCAACGAGGACTACTAAAAAAACATTTTTAGCCACTGACTTAT
>WRCI01000177.1 GCA_009784145.1 Methanobrevibacter sp. | reverse complement strand
TAATTTTATTTAGATTTATTTTTGTAGTTATAATTTTATTTAGATTTATTTTTGTAGTTATAATTTTATTTAGGTTTATTTTTGTAGTTATAATTTTATTTAATTTTATTTTTATATTTTATATATAATTTAGATTTATTTTTATAGTTATAATATTAATTTTTATATTTATAATTATATAAAATACTTATAATGTTAAAAATATATTTATCATAAGATATTAATTTATTGTTTATAGATTTATTATAACTAAAATAATGAATATATTGAATTATAAAATATATATTAAATTAATAATTATCATATGTATTTAGGTGCTGAATATGAAAATAACTTATCAAGATACAAAAAAAGGAGTCATGGACTTGGTTCCAGAAACTTTAGACGATCTTTGGCATCTTTCACATATTATTGAAATTGGAGACATTCTTTCTTCTAAAACTACTCGTAGAATACAAGACACTAGTGGAGATAAGTTGCGAAGTGATAGGGGAGTTAAAAAAACTTTTTATTTAGGAATTGAAGTAGAATCTGTTAGTTTTCATGTATTCACAGGAAAGTTACGTGCTACTGGTTCAATAGTTTCAGGACCTGAAGAATTTGTTCCACTTGGATCTCACCACACTCTTGAAGTAAAACTTAACACATCTCTTAAAATAAAAAAAGAGTACTGGTCAAGATATGTCATTAAAAGAATAAAACGAGCAGTTTCAGCTTCAAAAAAACTTTCAGCTATTATAATTGTTATTGAAGATGATGTAGCTGATATTGGATTAGTTCGTCAATTTGGTATTGAATATTATGGACCTATTATTGGAAACATCTCTGGAAAGAGAATTATTGAAAAAAATAGGCAAAAAACTGTAGAAGAATTTTATCAAAAGCTATCTGAGGCAATATTAAAATTTGTTGATATTCAAAATATTATAATTGCAGGACCTGGATTTAATAAAAACAATTTCTATGGATTTTTAGGAGATAAATATCCTGATATATCTAAAAAAGCTATTATTGAAAATACTGGCTCTGGTGGACGCACAGGAATTCATGAAGTTTTGAAAAAAGGTGTTGTAGAAAAACTCACTTCTGAAAATAGAATAGCTACTGAAATTTCAGCTATAAATGAAATTCTTGGAGAAATAGGTCAATCAAGCAATAAAGTCGTTTATGGAAAAAAAGAAACAATCAATGCAGCTAATGCAGGGGCAATTGAAAAATTATTAGTTTTAGATAAAGTTGTTAGAAGTGAAAGATTAGAAAAAATCATGGATTTGGTTGAAAATATGGCTGGTGAAGTCATGGTTATCAGCTGTGAACATGAAGGTGGAAAACAATTAGAATCATTAGGAAATTTAGCTGCTATCTTAAGATACCCTATGAATTAGTTTATTTTTCAATTAATGCTATAAATTTAAGTTTAATTGAATTTCAATATCTAAATAAATTCTTTTTTGCTTTATAAAAATTTTTAAGATATTATAAAAAAAGTTTATATACTATTAAAATCTTAATTTTAATTTAGTATTATAACTTATAATTATAATATATTAAATAAAAATTATAAATTATATATGAAATAAATTATAGTATATAAAATTTATAATATATAAAATAAAAATTTAAAAATAATAATAAAAAAATTATATTTGGTTTTTAACATTATTTATTTTATAATTAATTTTTTATTATTTATGTAATTAAATAAGGCTGATTAAATGAATTATCAACATGTTTTATATCCATTTTTGGCTGCATTAATAGCTACTTTTCTTTTAGCAATTATTTTTAGATATTTTGGAAAGAAAGGAGTTTTAGGTAACCTTTACACAGGGGTTCGTGGAGGAACACCTCGTGCATTAGGTATTGTGCCATTTATTCTATTAAGTTTATATTTTCCACCAGGATTTAATGATTTGATTCTCATAATCGGTGCATTTGCATTTATGGATGATTTGCTTGGGCGTCGTAAAATTGGAAGACTTCCTATTGAATGGGGACAATTATTCCGTGGAATTGGAATGTTACTTGTGATGGTGATTGGTTTCTTCTATACTCCTGTTGGTTATTCAGCAATATTGATAGCTTTACTTATACAACCAGTAAATATTTCAGATATGCAACCAGGTTCTACTTCTATGGTAATGATAATTATGAGTACATTTGTTATTTTAGCTATGTTACTTTTGGGAGTTGGACCAATTCTTGAAATACCTGCATATTATTCACCACTCATAGTCTTAGTTGTTTGTTTAGGTTATTGTCCTTTAGATTTCGCTGGAAAAATAATGCTTGGTGAAGTTGGTAACCATTCTTTTGCAGTAGCTCTGGGTATTTGTTTCTATATGTTAGGAGGTTTTTGGGCTACTTTAATTTTGTTTATAGCTACAACCATACTAATCGCTTCTATTAGAAAGAATAATTTAACAATTTTCTTTGCAAGAAAATTAAATCTTAAAGACCCTAGATTTGGGGATTTTGTAATGGATGTTTTAACTGGTGGGGGGCTTGGAGATGTATTTAGAAGAATTTTTTTAAGAAGAAAACAAATTCGTGTTAAAAATCCTTTTTTCATATCTTTAGGTTTCAGGCGTCTTTTGTTTAATCCTTATGCTTTGAATAGTCCAAGTCCTAGTTATAGTAAATATAAACCTACAAATCCATTAGAAAGGAAATAATTTTGTATTTAGAATTGTATTTAGTGATTTATTGTATTTAGGTAGTTAGGTTTAATATTTAGTTCGTATTGATTTATTGTATTTAGGTAGTTAGGTTTAATATTTAGTTC
>WRCI01000176.1 GCA_009784145.1 Methanobrevibacter sp. | reverse complement strand
AATATCTAAAGCCTCATTTTCATTAATCACGAACTTTTTTATATTATCTTTTACAGACATCATATATTATATATTGCACAAAAACATATATAAATTTATGCACCACATAATGGACATGAGCCATTATTATATTTATATAGTATTATTTTATAATTATATACTATTATTTTATATATGATATAATAATTATTTTAAAATGTCTTTTTATAATATAAACATATTTAAATATAAGATAGAAATTTGTTTTAGCTAATATAATTCAAATATAATTAATATTATAATAAAAAAACCTTTTAAAAATCATATTTCTATAAAAAAGTATATTATTTTTAATTAAAAATATATTAAAGATAGTGAAGGTAATAAAACTAGAAATAGCTAATTTAAAATTAAATCATCATATTTATATAAAACAAGTATTAAAAATATAACATATTTAATTTTTTAGATATTATAGAAAATTTTTAAAATTAATGATACTGTAACCAAAAAGAAAGAGAAAAATAATAGATTTAAATGATTTAATAATAGATTTAAATGATTTAATAATAGATTTAAATGATTTAATAATTACTTACAAAATAATTAACTAATAATAGGAGGAAAGAAATGTCTAAGATTTTTATTTCATGTGCATTACCTTATGCTAACGGACCTTGCCATTTAGGACATTTAAGATCAACTTACCTTCCTGCAGATATTTATGCTCGTTATAACAGAATGATTAATAATGATGTCTTACTTGTTTGTGCAACAGATGAACATGGGACTCCAATAGCTGTAAAAGCAGATAAAGAAGGGAAAAAACCTATCGAAGTAGCTAAAAGATATCATGACATGATTGTAGAAGACCTTAAATCCTGTGATATATCACTTGATAGCTTTACTCGTACAACTGATGAAATACATTATGAAATATCTCAAAATTTCTTTTTAAGCTTATATGAAAAAGACCTTATTTATGAAAAAGAAATAAAACAACTTTATTGTGAAAATTGCACTAAATTTTTACCAGATAGATATGTCGAAGGAATTTGCCCACATTGTGAAAGTGAAGGGGCTAGAGGAGATCACTGTGAAATTTGTGGAAGACATTTAGATCCAACTGACCTTATAAATCCACAATGTTTAACTTGTGGACACACTCCTATTGTTAAGCAGTCAAAACATTACTTTTTTAGACTTTCTAATTTCCAAAAAAGTATTGAAGAATACATAAATTCAAATACTGCAATGCCAAATAATGTTAAAAATTATGCTAAAAACTGGTTAAAAGAAGGGTTAAAAGATTGGATATTAAGTAGAGATATGGATTGGGGTATTCCGATTCCTCTTGAAGGCGCTGAAGGTAAAATAATTTATGTTTGGGGAGAAGCTTTCCTTGGATATATTTCATCTGCAGCACAATGGTCAAAAACTACTGGTAAACCATGGGAAGATTATTGGAACGATACAACTATTCATTTTATTGGAAAAGACATTATTTACCATCATGCACTATTTTGGACTTCACTTCTTGAAGGATATGGGTGCAGACTACCAACTAATATTATAGCTGGAGAATATCTTTCACTTGAAGGAAAAAAAATGTCAACCAGTCAAAATTGGGTTATTTGGGTAAAAGATTTTGTTGAAAAATATGATAGTGATTTGCTTAGATATTATCTTACAATTAATGCACCATTAAATAAAGACACTGACTTTTCATGGGAAGATTTCGGAAGAAGAATCAATGATGAATTAGCTGATGTTCTTGGAAATTTCTTACATAGAACATTTACATTTACAAAGAAATTCTTCAATAATCAAATTCCAGAATATGAAAATCCTAATGATGATGATAGAGCTTTTGAAGTAGCTATTGAAGAAATTCCAAATACTGTTGGAAAATTAATAGAAGAATTTAAATTTAGAGAAGCTTTAGTTGAAATAATAAAAATAGCTAAAAAAGGAAATAAATATTTTAATGATCAAGAACCTTGGAAAACTATTAAAGAAGATCGAAAACGTGCAGCTAACTGTTTATATCTTTGTAATCAATTATCAAAAACAATAGCTATTCTTTTAAAACCATATATTCCAAATAAAGCTAATAAAATAGCTAATATATTGAATATACCTATTGACACAAAGTGGGAGGATTCTAAAATCTTTCTTGAAGTAGGACATGAGATTAATAATGCAAAACCACTATTTAAAAAAATAGAAGATAAAACTATTGAAAAAGAAAAAGAAGATCTTTATAAAAACTTAGAAGAAGAAAGTGTAATTCAAAAAGAAAGTGAAGATAAAGATAAAAGTGGAAATAAAAAAGAGAATAGTGGAAATAAAAAAGATAAAAGTCAAGATAAAAAAGATAAAGTTCAAAATAAAAAAGATAAAAATGGAGATAAAAACATGACTAATCAAGTTACTATAGACGATTTTGCTAAAATGGATATTAAAATTGGAGAAATATTAGAAGCAGAAAAAATTGAAGGGTCTGACAAGTTATTAAAACTAAAAGTAAATATAAAAGAAAAAGAACTTCAAATTGTAGCAGGAATAGCTACTAGATATTCTCCTGAAGAATTATTAAATAGGAAGGTTGTTGTTTTAGCTAATTTACCTCCTGCTAAATTATTTGGAGTAAAATCTGAAGGAATGTTACTTGCAACTGATAGTTCAGCTTTATTAACTCCAGATGAATGTGAAATTGGGGAAAAAATAAGATAATAATAATAATAATAATAATAATTTATTTAATAATCATGCTAATAGAATTATTTAAAAAATAAATAATAACTCATACAATATTTT
>WRCI01000175.1 GCA_009784145.1 Methanobrevibacter sp. | reverse complement strand
ATTTCAAATCCATTTTCCAATAATAATTTATTTATTGTACTTTCATCATAGCATTGATTCCAATTTATAAATTCTTTTATTTTTCCACTTTTTTGATCTATCCAATAATATCTATCAGCCCATTTATTTTCATTTTTGAATACTTTTGTTTCTTCCATTAACAAATAAGGTTCTTTACTCCAAAAATCATTGCCTTGTGATATACTCCAACTTCTGCTGTCTTGTTTATTTTCCATTACAGTTTTTCCATAAATGTCAAATATGAATATTCCATCATCATCCAATAATTTATTTATTTTCTGTAAAAATAAATTTTGCTCATCAGGATTTAATACACCAAAATCAAAATATATAATAATTGCTACATTGAATTTTCCATTAATTGTATCTTTTAAATAATTACAATATTTATATTCTACAAAATTTTTAATTGTTTTATTTTCATTAGCAAAATCTATAGATATTTTGTTATAATCTATTCCCAATACATTATGCTCTAACTTTCCAAATTCGTAGGCGAATAGTCCAGGTCCACAACCAAAATCTATTATTTTAGAATTTTGTTTTATCTTTTTATTAATCCAATTTACTATATCCATCCTTCTTTCATGTTTCCTTGATGCGGCATCATTTGTTTCATCTAAATGAGCATCCAATATAGTTTTACTTATATGTTCATCTGTCCAAATAGAGTTCTTACCTTTTTGAAAAAGTTTTAATTCATTATCGTACATATTTTCCATTTTTTTATTTCAACTTTAGTTCATTTTATACATTTTGTCAATTATTATAGTTGGCATTAAAGCACTTACACCAGCTAACTTTAGTTCATTTTATACATTTTGTCAATTATTATAGTTGGCATTAAAGCACTTACACCAGCTAACTTTAGTTCATTTTATACATTTTGGCAATGGCTCAATTTATATAAAATAATAAATGATTAAGGAATAACTAACTTTTCTAAGAGGTAACTTTCTTTCACTGTATCTTTTAATGCCTGATTGGCTAAAAATTTAAATGCTTTAAAATCCATTACTAAGTATTATACAAACAGTAGAAGCTAGATATAATTATTTACTAATATTTCGCATAATAAACCCTTGCTTTTATAGGTTTCCAACCCTTTGGAATTGTTGCACGATGCCAAAAAGACATCCCTGCCTGATAAGAAGATATAGTCCTATATTTTGTATAAGTTTTTGTTTTTATTTTCCCTGTCCGCTCTGACATCATTTGAACTTTTACTTTTTTACTAATTTTTACCTTAGCTTTTGTTATAGTATGGCTTTTTGGGTATTGTTTACCAATTTCACGTAGTGTTATATCGACGTATCTACCTTTTTTAGGAACATAGAATGTGCCTATTCTGTCGCCTCCACCAATCTTTACTATAGTTCCTGAAATACTATCTTTAATTTTTACTGTTTTACTAGCAGCTTCTACACTACTAACACTAATTATCGCAAATCCTACTACAATCGCAAAAACACACAATAGGATTAATATTTTTCTTTTGTTCAACATTTTTCATCACCTTAATAATATTCATATATTTCTATTCAAATATTGTAATTCATAGGCTGTTACATCTATTTGATATATTCCTGCTTCTGAAAATTCTGCACTATCAGTTTTTGTGCCTACAGCACTTGACTTATCCCAAGATAATATAGAAAGTCCCATCTTGTAACCATTCTTTGTTTCAAGTTATAGATGTTATTTCACCATTAAAAATATTTATTTTTCAGTAATGTTAATAAATGAAGAGAATTGATACTATATATACTTTACCATTTTGTCATATATTCAATAATTTTGTCATCTATTTTGTCATCTATTTCTTAACATTTTTTTATAACATCTTTATAATTTTTATAATATTTTTTTATAAAATCATTTAATTTTTGTATAAAAAATTAATTTTAATATTTTTTATATACTAAAAATTTTTTTTATACTATAAATATATATAAATTATATTATAAATCTAAATTATATTATAAATTTAATAATATTATAAATTTAATTATAATATAAATTTAATTATAATTTTATACACTTAAAATAATTAATTCTAATGAAATAAAATAATAATAAACTTAGTTGTGATATTTATGAGTAAAGTAAAAGATATGAGTTTAGCTGATGAAGGAATCAGAAAAATTAAATGGGTTCAAAAACACATGCCTGTTCTTGAACATATTAAAAAGGAGTTTGAACAAACAAAACCTTTTGAAGGAATAACTATTGGATCTTGTCTTCATCTTGAACCAAAAACTATTAATCTTGGTTTAACACTTCAAGCAGGCGGGGCTGAGGTAGCTATGACTGGATGTAATCCACTATCTACGCATGATGATGCAACAGCTGGTGGTGCTACACTTGGTCTTAATATGTATGGTTACAGAGGAGAAACAGAAGAAGAATACTATGAAACTATAAATGATGTTCTTGACTATAAACCAGATATTATAATTGATGATGGTGCAGATATGATTTTAGTTCTACACCAGCAAAGGAAGGAATTACTTTCTAAAGTCATGGGGGCATGTGAAGAAACCACTACTGGAGTTCATAGATTAGAAGCCATGCACGCTGATGGTGCACTTAAAATACCTCTTATAGCTGTAAATGATGCATACACTAAATATCTATTTGATAATAGATATGGAACTGGTCAATCTACTTTTGATGCTATCATGGCAACTACTAATATGTTAATGGCTGGTAAAACAGTTGTTGTATGTGGATATGGTTGGTGTGGTCGTGGAGTAGCTACACGTGCAGCAGGTCTTGGTGGAAATGTTAT
>WRCI01000174.1 GCA_009784145.1 Methanobrevibacter sp. | reverse complement strand
TGGTACTTCAGGTTCTTCTGGAGTTTCAGGTTCTTCTGGTACTTCAGGTTCTTCTGGAGTTTCAGGTTCTTCTGGTACTTCAGGTTCTTCTGGTACTTCAGGTTCTTCTGGTACTTCAGGTTCAGCTGGAATAATTGTATACATAACTCTCGCTGAATTTACAGATCCAGAACCAGTTCCAGAACTATTTTGACTTGTTAAAGGAGTTTGATTATAACCTTCTCCAGTAACAGTAATAACATCTTTATAGACTGATGCAGGACCTTTATCTGGACTATATTGGTAATATACAGTTACCTCTATGCCCCCTTCAGGCATTTTTCCTTCAGCACATACCATCCAAGGATTAGCATTGTCTGATGTAATCCAGACTTTGTAACCATCGCCTTCTGCAATTACTAATGGAACACCATTTTTATTACCATCTATGCTTTCATACCCAGTAAAATTTACGGAGTTTCCTAATGCACCCCATCCATTTGCAACTTTTTCTTCTGAGACCATTATAATCTCAAGTGCATAAGTAGCACTGGCAAAAGAAAGCAAAACAGCTAGCAATAATAAAATTCCAAGTATCTTTTTCATAAAAATCACCTTCTATGAAAAAAGAAATAACAAATTATATAAAAATCAACAAATGATTCAACCATACAATTTATTTTTCACTCATCGTTCAACAGAACAGATACAGCAGTTTATTAAAGAGAGATAGCTGCTCTCAAGCTCAAGTATTCGCCAATATAAAAATATTATAAAAGCTCAATTTTATAAAATTTATACCAGCATTAAATAATATGTTGCACATCATATATAAAGGTTATGATATGACAAAAACAATTGTTATATCCCATATGAGATATCATGTTTATATTTATGTTGTTCATAGTATATAAAGATTATGTTATATAACAACATTCAATAGTATAATTATATTGTTTGCTATAATAAGTATTATATTTAGTATAGAAATGTTATGGTTCATAGGAACAATCATCCTCTCTATATTATAATATAATTATATAATATAAAATAATATAAAAAGTATAAAAGTTATAAAAAAATTATATCTTGTATTTATTATATTATTTAAAAATTTATTATCTTGTTGAAAAACTCTCAAAAATTCTCAAACTCATAAAAAATGGTTAAATAAAACAACAACAAATCAAAACTCTAAAAATAAATAGAAAATCATAGGGAAAAATTATGCAAAATCTTAAAATAGCTTTATGTCAAATGAATGTAGTGGATGATAAAGAAAAAAATATTGAAAAAGCTATAAACATGATAAAAGAATCTAAAAAAGAAGATGCTGATATAGCTATTTTACCAGAAATGTTTAATTGTCCATATGAAAATGATAAATTTGTTGAATATGGCGAGTGTTTGGAAGATAGTTATACTCTTAAATCAATAGCTAAAATAGCTAAAGAAGAAAATATTTATGTTTTAATAGGATCCATTCCTGAAAAAGAGATTATTACTAATAAAAATAAGCTTGAAAAAACTGAAAATATCTACAATACTAGTTTTTTAGTTGATAATAATGGAAAAATTCTTGGATATCATAGAAAAATGCACTTATTTGATATAGATGTTAAAGATAAAATTTATTTTAAAGAATCAGATACTTTAACTCAGGGAAATGAGCTTACAGTAATTGATACTAAATCAAAAATTGGAAAAATTGGAATAGCTATCTGTTATGACATTCGCTTTCCTGAAGTTTCTCGGCTTATGGCTCTCAAAGGTGCAAAAATATTAATATTTCCTGGAGCATTTAATTTAGTCACAGGTCCTGCTCATTGGGAACTACTTTTTAGAACTCGTGCTTTAGATAATCAAGTTTTTACTATTGGTGTTTCACCTGCACTTGATAGAGAAGCGAATTACAATGCATATGGACATTCACTAATAGTTAACCCATGGGGAGAAATTGTGGTTGAATGTGGCTATGATGAAGAGTTGATTGTAGCTGAAATTGATTTAGATGAAATAGCTACTGTAAGAGAAGAACTGCCTCTTCTTAAAAATAGAAGAATTGACTTATATTCTTTAAAATACAAGAAATGATTATTTTTATAGCTTTTTAGAGGAATATTATTTTTATAGTTTTTTAGAGAAATATTATTTTTATAGTTTTTTAGAGGAATAATTTATGAGAAGAAAAGATAGAGAAATAAGAGATATAAATGAAATTATCAAAATAATGGAAAAATGTGAAGTTTGTAGACTTGCTTTTTTTGATAAATATTATCCTTATATAATCCCTCTTAATTTTGGCTATATCCATAAAAATGGAGAATTATCCCTCTATTTCCACTCAGCACTTGAAGGAAAAAAATTAAATTTAATTAAAGAGAATAATAAACTAGCTTTTGAGATGGATTGTTCCACAGAACTTATGTCTGGGGATGCCCCATGTGACTATACTATGACTTATGAAAGTGTCTGTGGAAATGGTACAATAGAAATCCTCGACGATGATAAAAAAATCAAAGGATTAAAATATCTGATGAAAAAATATTCTAATAAAGAATACTCTGATGGGGATTTCGATGATAAAATCTTAAAAACAACTGTGGTTTTACAGTTGAAAGTCAATAGGATTGTTGGAAAAGCTTTAAAAAATTAAAAGTATCTTATTAATTATTTATTTTTAATAGCTTTTTCAATCTTTTTAATTGCTTTATTAGCTGCTTTTTTAAAATCTTTATCTTTTTCTTTTCGTCTAGCTTTTTTGATTGGATCTATAGCTTCTTCAGTTTCCATATCACCAAGAGCCCTAATAGCTGCAAGACGTACCCCCCAATCTTCTTCTTCTAACATGATTTCTGTG
>WRCI01000173.1 GCA_009784145.1 Methanobrevibacter sp. | reverse complement strand
TATTTAGTGGATTATTTTAACAAAGATGATCTAAAAGGATTACATATTTATAAAGCCAATGAATATTCATATGACCTTAAAATCTCTGATTTATTGTTTCAAACTAGTGGATTGCCACATTGGGTGGATGAAAGTGATATTATAGAGCAAATTCTTAAGGAAGATTTTGAGATAACATTTGAGGAACTCTTAGAAAAAACAAAAAAATTAAAACCTCATTTTTCTCCAAACACTAAGAAAAAAGCTTTTTATGGTGAGATGAATTTTAATTTGCTTATTAAAATTATCGAGAATGTAACAGGATCTCCATTGGCAGAGGTATATCAAGAGTATATTTTCACACCTCTTGGTTTGACTAATACATATTTGCCAACTAAGACAGACGATTTTATACCACATATTTATTACAAAAATGAATCTTTATATCGTCCAAAGTTTTTAAGCAGTATTTCAGATACTATTACTACTGCAGAAGATCTAATGTTGTTTTTAAAAGGATTTTGGGGAGGATCTTTATTTCCACAAAGCATTTTTGAAAAGCTATCTACTTACAAAAAGCTCCAGATGTCAATGGGACCAATTTTTTATGGTGGAGGATATATGCAGATTCCTATGAAAAGCATATATACATTGTTTATGGGAAAAGGAGAATTACTTGGTCATTCAGGTTCAACAGGTTCTTTTGCATTTTATTTTCCTGAAAAAGACTTATATTTTGTTGGAGATTTTAACCAAATGGCAAATTCAGGACTTCCAATAAAGTTAGTTATAAAACTTGCAATGAAATTAAAGTAATTTTAAATAAAAATAAAATTAGTCAAAATAAAAAATTAAATATATTAGTATTTCCAATAAATGATTAATAATAATTAATATAAACTTATATTTAAATTATTAATTTGATATAAATTATCGATTTAATATGAATAATATTCTATAATCTGTATAATAATATCTAAATAATATCTAATAATACTAAATATTATAATAATATATCTAAAATAATAATTATAATCTATAATATTTATAATAATTCTATAAAATAATATCCATAATTTTATAATATTTTAATAATATCTAAATAATATCTCTAAAATAATATTTTATAATCTATAATTTTATAATTAATATTTATAATCAATTTAATTGTATAAATCCTAATATAGATTTATAATGTGTGATTATCATGGAAGAAACTTTAATGATTAACTGGGGTTATGTAATTTTACTACTATTAGTAGGAGTTTTTATTTACAAAAGAAATGCTCTTGATCTTTTGGGAACTCTTGCCATGGTTATTATGGGCATCATAATCATTTTTTCTGCAGGTATAAGTTGGCTAATTTTAATTCTTCTTTTTTTAGTTTTGAGTCTTATTGCTACAAGACATAGTAAATATTATAAAGAAAATTTAGGAATATATGAAGGAAAAAGAACAGCAAAAAATGTTATTTCTAATGGTGTTGTAGCTTTCATAATGGCAGCATTTGGTGGTTATTATCTTCCTTTTGTAGGAGGTTTTATTGGAGCTATTGCTACTGCTACTGCAGATACATTAGCTAGTGAAATAGGGATACATCAGGAACCTCGTCTAATCACTTCAATGAAAAAAGTGCCTTCTGGAACAGATGGGGCTGTTTCAGTTCTTGGAACAGTTGTAGGAATATTTGGTGCAGCAATCATTGGGTTAACCGCATTTTTACTTGGAATAATCGATAATCCTCTTCTTGCATTAAAAATAGCTGTTGTTTCAGGTACTGTAGGATGTTTCATGGATAGTATACTTGGAGCTGTTTTTGAAAGAAGGAATTTAATCAATAATGAACATGTAAACTTGTTAGCTACTATTACTGGAGCTGTTGTTGGTATTTTATCTACTATATGGTTTTAATTTAGTTTAATTTAGTTTAATTTTTTTTATTTTGTTTATGTATTTTAGTATTTTATTTTTATTTTTATTTTATAATTTCATTTTTTATTTTTATTTTATAATTTCATTTTTTATTTTTATTATAAAAATTTTTTAATTTGATTTTTTAATTTCAAAATTTTAATTTTATTTTAGAATTTTATTTTTTTATTATTTTTATAAAAATTTTATATTATATATGAAATTTTATATATTTTAAATTTCAATATAATTACAATTACTTATTTATTAATTAAGATTTTTTTAAAATTATATGTGATTGTTATGAAAGGAATAATTATGATAATAGATGGGTTAGGAGATCGCCCACTTAAAGAATTAAATAATCTAACTCCGTTACAAGCAGCTAAAACTCCAAATATGGATAAAATGGCAAAAAAAGGAATTAATGGGATAATGGATTCTATTAAACCAGGTATTATTCCTGGAAGCGACACTGCACATATTTCCATACTTGGTTATGATCCCTATGTTGTTTATACTGGAAGAGGACCTTTTGAAGCTTCTGGAGTTGGATTAGATGTTATTCCTGGAGATATAGCTTTTAGATGCAATTTTTCTACTGCAGATGAAAATAAAATCATTACAGATAGAAGGGCTGGAAGAATAAGAGATGGAACAAAAGAAATCATTAGCTCTTTAAATGGAATGGTTATTGAAGGATATGAAGATGTAAAAATAATATTTAAAGAATCAACTGGTCATAGAGCAGTCCTTATCTTGAGAGCAACTGGTGAGAAGGGTTTATCTGATGCAATTTCAGATGCAGATCCTAAAAAAGAAGGAAAACCTCCAAAAAAAGTTTTGCCTCTTGATGAAACAGAAGAATCAGAAAGAACTGCAGATATACTTAATAAAATTGTAGATAAATCTTATGAAATGATTAAAAATCATCCAGTAAATCAAGAAAGAG
>WRCI01000172.1 GCA_009784145.1 Methanobrevibacter sp. | reverse complement strand
GAAAGCAAATTTACTATCTGTAATTGTTAAAAAATATTCTATTTCTTTTGGAGCAGATAATGGATGTATCATATTAGAAATTGCTCCAATTTTATTAATAGCATAAAAAACAATAACTGTTTGAGGAATATTTGGAAGACAAACTGTTACTTTGTCACCTTTTTTAACTCCAATCTCAATTAAACCTTGAGCACAACAATCAATCAACTTTAAAAGTTCTTTATAGCTTAGTTGTAAGCCCATAAATTCTAATGCATCACTATCTGGAATCTTAGTTCCAACAAGCTCTATCATTTGATACATATTTTTATCAGGATATTCAATATTTGGAAGAATATTCTCAGGATAATATTTTAACCAAGGTCTATGATAATTTAAATTATCTTCAGCAGGTTTTAATATAAATTCATTTAAATTTTTCATCAAATCTACCAGTTATTGCATTGTTAATGTGGAAATATTTAATGTAATGGTTTATAAGTATAAAATTTATATAATTTTTATATTATATTTATACAATCTTTATATTTTATATTATATTTATACAATCTTTATATTATATTTATATAATTTTTATATTATTATAAAATTATTATACACTATTAAAATATTTTTATATAGAATCATGTTTTTATAGAATATATTTTTATATTATATTTAATTATAAATTATTTTTATTTTTATATAAAAATATATAATATTATTAAGTATTATGACTAAATTATTACTTATATGTCATATATAGAAGTATATATAAATATAAAGAATTTTTATACTCACTCCTATATAAAATTATACATTTAATCGTCCAAATCATATAAAAAACATTCATTATTAAAACTATTTAGTTAAATTTAAAAAAAATATGATTATATAAAAAAAATCTATATTTTATAATTAATATACTAAAAAATTAAAAATTATTGAAAATTATTAAAAAAAATATAAAAAAATATAAGAAATTAAAAAATATAAATGAAATATTAAAAAATATAAAAAAATTAATAGTTCTAAGAAGGATATAATCATTCATCAATAGGAACTTCTTTTAATCTTTCATCTAATTGTTCTGGATTGTTAAAAATCTCTTGAAGTAATTTAAAACTATTGAGATAATAAAACCCATTAGTGATTCTTTCATCCATAGTAACTGCAATCTCTACTTCATAGCCTTCATCATCTTCTTTTTTTGTAACTGTTCCAATCATCACAAAGATAGAAATAGTTCCTCTATCATATAAATGATGTACTGGAGTGGTATTCAAGTCAAATCCTCCAAGATTTGTAACAAAAACTGAACATTGCATAGCATCCATTTCTCTTAAAAATTTTGGGGCACGACCAATAACAATACAGAAATCCATAAACATTACAATAAAGCTAACTATAAACCTTGGAAGTTTAAGAAGAGTACCTAAAAAATCTCCATGATCATCGTCACTACTATCCCTAACTCCTTTAATATCTGGAGTTAAAACTTTTATAACATCTTCAATATTAGAATCTCTTTCAAATTTAGAGATAGTTAATGATTGCTCAGCATGATCACTAAACTCCTTCTTAATAACATAAGAAATTTCAATGTTATGTCTTTGATATATCTTTTTTCCAGCTACAAATCTATTTAGATGTGGTCTTAAAGCTATTAATCTAGTCATAGCTGTCATGAAAAAATGATTATAAGTATATTTCTCAATTTCACCATCATCACTAAGATCTTTCCTATTATTTAATTCTTTATTTTTATCTTCAAGATACTTAACCACATTGGTAACATCAAATTTATCTCTAAAATAATTACTTGAACCAGTTCGTGTTTTCATTAAATAAGGAACTAATTTCTGATAAGAATTGAGATTTTTAACTAAATATCCATCCCAACGTTCACCTTTTTGTTTTTCACGTTTGTAAGCTCTTGATTCATCTTTAGAATCATTGCTGTTATTTGTTTTTTCAGTCATAATAATCAGTTGATGGTTGAATTATTAAAATCAGCTATATAATAATCTGATAATAATTATCATTTCTAATATTATTCAAATTTAATTCAATGCTAAATATTATTCAAATTTAATTCAATGCTAAATATTATTCAAATTTAATTCAATGCTAAAAGTTTAATTCAATAATTATGAAATATCATTAATTAAGTTATTTAATTAAATACATTAATTAATTAAACTCCTAAATATTATAAACTTTACTAAAATTAAAAAAATTAATGTACTGTCAAAAATTTCTTGATAAAAAAAAAAGTAAATAAAAACAATGAAAATAATAAAAATAATAAAAATAATAATTAAAATAAACAATAAATATATAATAAAAGATTATTCATCAATAGGAACTTCTTTTAATCTTTCATCTAATTGTTCAGGATTTTTTAATATGTCTTCTAAAAGATCTAAACTTCTAACATAATAAAAGCCATCAGATATTCTTTCATCTATAGTTAACTTAACATCAACAAGATATTTCTCAACTATTCCATCTTCAGTTATAACAAAGTCTTTTCTAACTCTTCCAAGAGTTACAAATAGAGAACAAGTTCCCCTATCAAACAAATGATGGTAAGGAGCGCCTTTTAATCCAATACTTCCAAGATTTGCAACAAAAGCAGAAGCTTGCATTACATCAACTCCACGTAATGATTTCGGCATATATCCAATCACGATAAAAAAATCAAGCACCCATATAAAAGAGCTAATAATGAACTTTGGAAGTTTCATTAGAACTCCAATAAAGTCCCCTGCTTCATCATCAGATGATTCTTTAACACCTTTAATTTCTTTAGTTAATATTTTTCTAATATCTTCAATATTTGAATCTCTCTCAAAAGTTGAAACAGTTGTTGATTCTTCACCTTCATCTGAAAAT
>WRCI01000171.1 GCA_009784145.1 Methanobrevibacter sp. | reverse complement strand
TATTTTTCTATATTTTTTTATTATTTTTCTATATTTTTTTATTATTTTTACATATTTTTTTATAAATTCAATAATAATTTTATAAGAATATATAAAATATAATAATATAATAAAATGTTTTAAAACAAGATATAATAATAAATCAACAATAATTAAGCTGAAAATTATCTATACATAACAGATTTAACTATTTTTCCAATAATTCTAAAATACCAGTGGTCTAAGGATTTACTAACATTTTTTAATTCTTCCACTATAGCTATTTCCTGAGGGCATTTTTTTTCACAAGCACCACATCCTGTACATTTAAAAGCCCCAGATTTATCTCCGGTTGCAAAAACATACATAGCTAATGGTTTAAAACCCCCGAAAATTGATTTATCATTGTATGATGAGAAACATGTAGGTATATCCACACCATGTGGACATGGCATACAGTAAGCACAATTTGTACACTCTATCTTGATTTTACTTTTGAACTCTTCTTTGACTTTTTCCAACATTTCTTTTTCTGGATTGCTTAATGAATTTGGAAGAGCATCTGATGCAGCTTTTATGTTTTCTTCAATATGTTCTTCTTTATTCATACCAGACAAAACCACCTTTACATCAGGGTGATTCCAAACCCATCTTAGTGCCCATTCACCAGGGGATCGTTTAATATTAAAATTTTCAATTTGTTTTTTGCCATCTTTAGGTAACTTATCAACAAGCATACCTCCTCTTAGAGGTTCCATTATTATTACACCTACATTTTTAGAGCTTGCATATTCTAATCCTTCAGTTCCAGCCTGGTAATTTTCATCAATATAATTATATTGAATCAAAGTAAATTCCCAATCATAGCCATCAATGATTTTTTTAAAATTATGTAAATTACCATGAAATGAAAATCCAAAGTTGATTATTCTACCTTTCTTTTTTTCTTCTTCCACAAAACCCAAAATTCCATTTTTTTTAAGTCTTTCCCAGTCTTCAAACTTTATTAGATTATGAATCATATAATAGTCAATATAATCAGTTTTTAGCCTTTCAAGTTGTTTTTCAAAGATTTCATCCATTTTTTCTCTATTTCTTGCAGTAAGTGCTGGCATTTTATCTGCAATTTTCACTTTTTCTCGCACATTATTGTTTTTTAAGATTTTTCCTAAAGTTTCTTCACTTCCAGGATAAAGATAAGCTGTATCAAAATAATTGACACCTTTGTCAATAGCCGTCATTATTTGTTTTTCTGTTCTTTTGTAATCAATAAATCCGTTTTTTGTTGGGTAACGCATACACCCATATCCTAAAATGGACAATTCATCTCCATTCTTTTCTATTTTTCGATACTTCATTAAAGTTCCCCAGTGTTTATCTATAATTATTATTTATTAGAATATTAGACTATTATACTACATTATATATTTAGCTATTTTTATAATTTTAGCATAGTTTGTTATTTTATTAGTATGGTTTAGCTATTTTTGTAAGTTTAGTATGGTTTAGTTTGTTATTTTATTTAGTTTAGTTTGTTATTTTTTTAAATCATTATTAAATTTTACATTGGGGTTAATGTATCTTCCTCGTTTTTTTGTTGAATTACCATATTCTATTGCTTTTGATGGACAACGATTGATACATGCTGTACAATGACTACATTTTTCTTTAACCCATTCAGGATTTCCTTCTTTTATATGTATAGCTTGTGATGGACATATTCTTTCACATTGTCCACAACTTCTACATTTTTCATTTACATTGAATTTTTTGGTTTTACGAAATATTCCATAAGTCTTATATACAAAAGAACCAAGGATGGTAAATGGACCATGTGTTGCAAAATAACCTTTTTTATTATTTTTCACATCCTCAATTAATTTTTCAATTTGATTATCTGCAAGTTCTAGTGATAAATTTGTATCTTCTTTATTTGGTGTATTATACAACATGACATAGTTTGAAGGCATTTTAACTGAGTAACTACTGTTTAGTTCTAAATTTTTTGATTTTAATAGTTTTGCTAAATCATTATCTGCATTTCTAGCAAATGAACCACAGGTGATTACTGTGTATATAAATGGAGTTTCACTAGTTTCTAATTTTAATTTCTTCACAAATTCAGATACTATGGTAGGTAATCCCCAATAGTAAACTGGAAACACAATACCTACTTTTTCTCCTTTTTCAATTGTATAGCTAAAATTATTTTCATTTAGTGCCTGTCCAATGTTGACTAGTTCTCCACCATCTACTTTTTGTATTTTTTTAGCAACATATAATGAGTTACCAGTTCCTGTAAAATAAAAAATCATAAGCTTTCTTCCTTTAAAATTTCATAGTTTTCTAATTTGATAACTATCGAATTGTTTTTATAAAAAATATGTTTTATTACTTGTTTATCTTTAAAAGCTCATTTACTTCATCAACCATTGCTTCATTAACTTTTGCAACTAAAAATTTACCCTTTCGTTCAGTGAATATTAACTCAGCATTAGTCAATTCTTTAAGGTGATGGGAGATAGTAGGGGGTCCAATGTTGAATTTTTCAGTAATTTCACACATCAAACAGCCTTGATTTGTTTTATAACTAGTTTCTTGATTTTCAACAATTTTTAAATAAAGTTCTAACCTATTGGGGTTAGAGAGAGCTTTAAAAACTTTTGCCATTTTTTGAGTATCCATTGTATATCTCCAATATTACAATTCGATAAGTATCAAAATAACATTTATATAAATTAGTATATAAAAGTTTTGATAGATTTTTTAAGATAGAAAAAAATAATAATTTATTTAAATAATTATTTTTGTTTATAATATAATTTTTATAATATAATTTTTATAATATAATTTTTATAATATAATTTTTATAATATAATTTTTATAATATAATTTTTATAATATAATTTTTATAATATAATTTTTATAATATA
>WRCI01000170.1 GCA_009784145.1 Methanobrevibacter sp. | reverse complement strand
TTTTTCCTCATTATAAGCTGGAATAACTACAGAAACAGAAGATTTTTTATTATTTACCAATTTTAAACCTCTATTTAATATTAATTCTTTTAAATGCTATTAATAAGTATTAAGTGTTTTAAACTCTATTAATATCAACTTCTTTAAAATTTATTAATATTATTTTTCAGATATGATTTTTATTAAAATAAAATTTTATTATAATAAATATTTTATTATAAGATAAACATTTTATTATAGACTTAAATTAAATATTTTTATTTATAAATTTAAATTATATATTATTTTATTTATATATTTGTTTAAATTATATATTTTTATATATAAATTTGAATTATATATTGTTATTATATTATTTTATTTATAGATTTATCAAACAGATGAAATTCTTGATTATATAGAAATAAGTTATTGAAGTATAAGTTAAGCAATAAAATTCTAAATTTATAAAATTTTAGAATAAAATTCAAAATAAATAAGTATTAGTTTAAATATAATTGCTAATGCTGAAATATTTAATTACAGCAATACTATTACTTAACAAAAATATATATTAGATATAACTTAAACTTATATTAGACAGAGAGATTACATAGAGTTTATAAAATAATATTATTTAGAGGATTTTAAATGCAACCATTTTTGAATGACTTAAAGTTGGGAATAATTGCTGGTGGTCAATTGGGTAAAATGCTTATCCAAGAGGCAAGTAAATGGAATATAAAGACATATATACTTGAAGAAGATATCAATAGTCCTGCTTCAAGTATTGCCACCCACCATGTGCAAGGCTCTCGGTTCGATTTTGAAGCTGTCTATAATTTTGGTAAGGAAGTTGATCTTTTGACTTTTGAAATAGAAAGCATAAACATAGATGCTTTATTTAAACTGAAAGAGGAAGGTTTAAAAATATCCCCTGACCCATCTATACTAAAATTATTTCAAGATAAAGAAAAGCAAAAAGAGTTCTATGTAGCTTCTGAATTGCCGACTTCGCCCTTTAAGTCATATGATAACAAAGAAGATATTATAGATGCACTTGGAGATGAAAGTTTAAAATATCCATTTGTACAAAAGCTTAAAACAGGTGGATATGACGGCAGAGGCGTGTCTGTCATAAATTCAGAAAGTGATTTGAAAGATTTGCTAAATGGTGAGTCAATAGTAGAGCAAAAAATTGATATTCATAAGGAAATAGGTGTAATAGTCGCTCGTAATGAAAAAGGTGAAATAAAGTCTTTTCCTGCAGCTGAAATGGTATTTGACCCCAAAGCTAATTTAGTAGAACAATTGATTTGTCCTGCTGATATTTCAGAGGCGCAGCATATTCAATCACAAGAGATAGCACATAAATTGATAGAACGATTAGATATGTGTGGGCTTTTAGCAATAGAGTTTTTTATCGATGCTAATGGTGATTTATTAATAAATGAGTCTGCACCACGTACTCACAATAGTGGTCATCATACTATAGAAAGCATAGTAACTTCACAGTTTGAGCAACATTTAAGAGCTATACTCAATCTACCACTTGGTTCTACCGATATAAAATTACCAGCAGTGATGATAAATTTACTTGGTGAAGCAGAATATCACGGAAAGGCTGTGTATGAGGGATTTGATGAATGCTTGGCAATAGATGGAGTAAAGATTCATCTTTATGGAAAGACTATTACAAAACCATATAGAAAAATGGGACATATCACAGTCATAGATAAAGATTTAAATAAGGCTTTAGAAAAGACTGTAATTGTGAAAAACACAATAAAGGTAATTGCTGATAAATAATTCTCATTCAATATTGAAGAGGTAGGAGTAGTTAAAATGGATAATATTTTAGTTAGTATAGTCATGGGTTCTGATTCTGATTTACCAATTATGAAAGAGGCATCAGAAGTCCTTAAAGAATTTGGTATTTCTCATGAGATAGACATAGTTTCTGCACATCGAACACCAGAAAAACTGTTTAAACATGCAAAAAAGGCACATGAAAGAGGAATTGGGGTTTTAATTGCTGGTGCTGGTGGAGCTGCACACTTACCAGGCATGCTTGCTTCAATCACACCTTTACCAGTGATAGGAGTACCTATCAAATCTTCAAATTCCATTGATGGTTGGGATTCTGTTTTATCTATTTTACAGATGCCAAATGGTGTGCCAGTTGCAACAGTAGCATTAAATGGAGCAAAAAATGCTGGACTTTTAGCAGTGCAGATATTATCTCTAAAAGATGACACTTTACAAGAAAAAATGATTGAGTATAAGGAATCAATGCGAGATACAGTAATAAAAAAATCAGAAACATTAAAGGGTATTGATTAGTTTTATTTCAAGAGAAAAGGAAAGGTAAATATAATATCGACCCAAATTATTATAATTTATTATATTTATTTATAATGTATATAAATTATTATAAAAGAATATTTAATTAATTTTATTATATTTATTTATCAATATATTAAATATTATAAAAAATTATTAAAATAATATATTAATAATTATAAAAGAATATTAAAAAAATATATTAATAAAATAAGCAAAAAATGAAATATCAAGAGGAATTTTTTATGGAAAACTTTTTAAAGTTGATTAAGGATGAATACGGAATCATAAAAATAGAGGAAGAAGTATCTAGTGAATATGAAGCAGCTAGAATACTTAGAGAACATCCTGAAAAAACAGTTCTTCTGGAAAATATTGCTGGATATGATATTCCAATAATTTCAGGAATATGTAATACAAGGGAAAAGATAGCTAAATCATTAGGTTGTACAGTTGATGAAATAACTCAAAAAGTTATTAAAGCTACTGAAAATCCTCAAAAAGTTACAAACTACCTTGATATTAATTCTTCAAATTACAAGTACAAAACAGCTAATGCTGATTTGTCTAAAATTCCTATTTTAACTCATTA
>WRCI01000169.1 GCA_009784145.1 Methanobrevibacter sp. | reverse complement strand
TTTATCAAAATATATCTAAAGTTACTTTTTTATCACTTTTTAATTCTTTAGGAGCTTCAACAGCTTTGAATTCAATACCTTCTTCTTCAATAAGTTCTTTTGCATCTTCACCTATGTCTGGAGCTACAAGAATTCCTCTTATTTCTTTCTTTTCAGCTCCAAGTTCTTTTAAATAAGCTTGATTTTCTTCTCTAAAATCACTAAGGTATCTTCGAAGTTGTTTTACTGCATTTGTTCCAGCTTTTCGACATTTAAGTTCAAGAACCATTAAATTCCCTTGCTTATCTTTTCCAAGAATATCTATAAAGCCATGTTCAGTATTGTATTCTCTAGCTGTAGGAGTAAAACCAGATTCTATTATAGAGGGATGTTTCATTATCATATCTCCCATATCTTTTTCATAACCAGCTAATTCCAAGTCTTCAAAATCTTCAGCTATTGCAAAACTTGCAAAATGAACTTTTTCTATTTCTACTTCTAACTTTTCTTTTGGTGAACGGCGATGACTTTCTAAGATTAGTTTATTTTCTTTTATTAAAGCTCGTGATCTAGATTTAGGAGGTTGCCAATTAACAGGATCAATTTTTCTTTCTTGATGAACTAAAAAAGACCCATCTGGCTTTATCATAATAAAACGTTCTCCCCAATTTAATTGACTCAAAGCTCTTCCTTCATAAATAACTTTACAATATGCAAATAGATTTACAACTGCCTTTTTTCGAATGCCAGTGTCAACAATATCATATGCTTCTTCAATTGTGGGATTTTCTAATATTTTGAATTTCATTATATCAGCTTTAATATATTGATTCATTTGGATAATATATTGGTTTATTTTAGATAATACATGATTATATTTATTAAAATAATATTAAAATAAAATTAAATTAATATTATAATCTTATTTTACATATAGTTTTTAATCAATATTTAAATTATTTTTATTATATTAAGTATATAATAGTTAAATTTAATATAATATATTTATTATATAAATATTAGTTATATTATTATATAATTACTATAATTATTTTACAATAATTCTTTAATTATAGTTTTAATGATTAATATTTTTTTAATTTTAATATTTCTAGAAAAAGTTGGTATATAATAATGTTTAGGATTGAAATTGAGAGAGATTTATGCATAACTTGTGGAAATTGTGTTAATGAATGTGATAAACTGTTTGAGTTAATTGATGATAAATCTACTTTAATTGGTGGTGAAATTAATGAAGATAATTTTTCAATTAAAGAATATGGAGATATTTCTTGTGGAATTGATTCAGCTGAAATGTGTCCTGTGAAATGTATAATTGTTTATGAAGATGATGTAGCTATTGTTTAATTGAATATTATTATTGAAATTCATTGTTTAGTTAAATTATTGTTAAAATTCATTATTTAGACGAATACTACTATACGAATGCTATTATAAAACATTATTAACAACCTAAGGAGTGGGAAATATCAATCAAACTTATAAAACAAATATATCTGAAGAAGATTTTGCACCAGAATATTATCAATTAGAGTCATTTGAGTTTTCTTCTGGAGAAAAGCTTAAGAATTTGACTGTTGAATACTTTGCTTTTGGAACACCAATTACTGATGATGAAGGTCACATAGCTAATGCTATTGTTTTTTGTCATGGTTGGGGAGGGGATTGTGGTTCTATAAGGCGAATTCTTGATGTAGTTGGTGTTGACAAGCCAATAGATACAGAAAAATTTTTTGTTATAGCTATTACTACTCTTGGATCTCCAAATTCTCCAAGCCCTTCAACAACAAAATTAGGGTCTAAGTTTCCAAAATATTCTATTGAAGATATGGTTAGCTTTCAAATGGAGTTTCTGAAAGTTAAATTTAATATTAAACATCTTAAAGGTGTTATTGGGAATTCAATGGGAGGATTTGAAAGTTTAACATGGGGAGCTAAGTATCCAGATTATATGGATTTTTTAATATCTTTAGTAAGTAGTTATAAGGTAGCTGGTCATAACTATGCTCTTTTTAAACTAATGAGCAATCTTATTGAAAGTGATCCTAATTATAATAATGGAAATTATACTAAACAGCTAACTATCTCTTTAAAATTAGCTAACGAGTCTATGTATTCATTTGGTCTTTCAAGAGAATATTATCGAACTATTTCTAATGATGAAATTGACATGGGGATGGAGGCAATGGCTGAAGAAACTGTTGAAGAAAATTGGGATGCTAATGATATAGTTTATAGAAATAATGCTTCAACTAAATATAATATTGAAAATATTATTTCTAATATAAAAGCAAAGACTTTAATAGTAGCTATAAATCAAGATCAATACTTTCCCCCAGAACTTGATGCTATTCCAATGTCAAATATGATAAAAGATTCAAAATTAGTTTTTTATGATTCAATAATGGGACATGTTGGAACTCATGAAATAATAAAGATAGAAAAAGAGTTAAAAGAATTTTTAAAAGATTTTTAAGGAATTTATTTGGAATACATTTGCTTAAAGAATGTATTTAAGATTGATTTTATCAGGAATGATTTTATGAAAGTAAAAGTAGAAAATTATGGTTCGTCAGATAAAATAGATGTTGAAGATAAGAATATGGGATTTGTAACTTATAAAGTCACAGAACTTGATTCTGATTCATTAAAATTTTTAAAAGGTAATTTAGAAGGAAAAATAAAAGTTACAGATGATGCATTGTTTATAACAATTTTTTATGATGATGAGTTCTTTCCTTTCCATACTAATGAAGCTAAAGTTAAAATAAATGATTTTATAGCTAGAGAAGAAATAGAAATGAATGTATTTTTATCTAGTTTTTTAGAAGATATGTAAAGTAATAGATGATGTAAAATAATAGAATATATGTAAAATAAATATAATTATTAGTTTTTTACTCTAATTAAAGAGAATTATTAGTTTTTTACTCTAATTAAAGAGAATTATTAGTTTTTTACTCTAATTAAAGAGAATTATTAGTTTTTTACTCTAATG
>WRCI01000168.1 GCA_009784145.1 Methanobrevibacter sp. | reverse complement strand
CAAATTGATCAAATTCAAGAAATCAATGATCTTTTAATTGATGTTAAAGAAAAAAAGGGCTATGATATTCCAATTCATGTTGATGGTGCAAGTGGCGCCTTTGTTATTCCATTTTTAGACCCTCACTTTAAATGGGACTTTAGATTGTCTCATGTAAGGTCTATAAATGTTTCAGGTCATAAATATGGTCTTGTTTATCCTGGAGTTGGCTGGTTAATTTTTAAAGATAAAAAATTCCTTTCAGATGATTTAATATTTGAAGTTAACTATCTTGGAGGTATAATTCCAACTTTCAATCTTAACTTTTCAAAAGGCAGTAGTATGATAATAGCTCAATATTACAATCTTTTACGTCTTGGAAAACAAGGTTATTCAAATATTATGAATAATTTAATGGAAACCACAACTTATTTAGCAGATACTCTAAAAAAAACAGGTTATTTCAAGTTGTTAGATGAAGAATTAGCACTTCCGATTTTAGCTATTAAATTAAGTGATAAATTGGATGATATATCTATTGGTGAAGATCTCACAGTATTTAAAATATCTAAAAAACTTAGAGAAAGAGGTTGGTTAGTTCCAGCTTACACTCTTCCAGCTAATGCTTGCGATATTGCAGTTTTAAGAATTGTTATTAAAGAAAATTTTACAAGAAACATGGCTGATTTATTAGTCAATGATTTAAATAATATATTTGAAAATTATAAGAAAGTTTCTAAAGAGAATTTAGATAAAAAAGAACCATCAATAAATATTTTTTAAAAATATAATATATATTATTATAATTGTGTATTTTTAAATAATTTAATGTTATTATAATATATTTTTCAATGATTTATACTATAATTGTAATATACTCTGATATAATATTTAATATAAGTTTATACTTATCTATTTAATAAAATAATTAATGAAATTTATAATAAAATAATAAATTTAAATAAAATTTAATGTAGAATCTTTAATTTAATAATAAATTTAATGTAAATTTTAATTAATAATATAAATATAGTTCAATTTATTTTAGAATAATGTAAATGAATAATAAACTTAAGTAAAATTTAGTGTAATTTTTAGTGTAATTTTATAATATAATATAACATAATATAACATAATATAATTTAATGTAATTATAATTCAATGTATTTTAATATAATTAAAAATAGTTTAATAATATGATTCATATTCAAAGTGATTGTTATGGAAACAGTAAATATTTTAATTGAGGCATTGCCATATATAAAGCAATTTCACCATAAAAAGATTATGATAAAGTATGGTGGTCATGCAATGGTTGATGAGGAAGCTATGGATTCAACAGCCAGAGATACAGTTTTACTTAAATATGTAGGAATGGAACCTATGGTAGTTCATGGAGGAGGTCCTGAAATTACTCGTTCTATGAATAAAATGGGAAAAGAACCGAAATTTATTAAAGGACTTCGTGTTACTGATGAAGAAACAATGGAAATTGTAACTATGGTTTTAGTAGGTAAAATTAATACAGGTATTGTTTCTAAAATAGGATTTCATGGTGGAAAAGCTACTGGAATATCTGGAAAAGATAATCAGTTAATCGTTGCTTCAAAAAAAGCACCTCATAAAATTACTGATGAGGAAACTGGGGAAGAACATGAAATTGATTTAGGTCTTGTAGGACAAGTAGATGATTTAAACACAGATATTTTAGAAATGTTTGCTGAAAATGATTATATTCCAGTTATATCTCCTATTGGTGTTGATAATAATGGAAATACATTAAATCTTAATGCAGATACTGTAGCTGGTGAAATAGCTGCAGAAATGAATTCTGAAAAACTAATTATTTTAACTGATGTTCCAGGAGTACTTAGAGATTCTAATAATCCAGATAGCTTAATTAAAAAGATAAAAATAGATGAAGTTGAAGATCTTATTAAAGAAGGAGTTATTAGTGGGGGAATGATTCCTAAAATTGAAACTTGTGTTAAAGCTATTGAAGGAGGAGTAAAATCAGTTCATATTATTGATGGAAGAATTAAACATTCTTTACTTTTGGAAATATTCACTACTGAAGGTATAGGAACTATGATTACTAAATAATCCACTTTAATAATGATTATAATAGATACAATTTAATTTATTTTAATATATATTTTATATAATAATTTAATGTATATTTTATACTATTTTATTCTATTTTATTCTATTTTATTCTATTTTATACTATTTTATACTATTTTATACTATTTTATATTATTTTATATATAATATATAATTTTTATATAATTTTTTTATATATTTCTTTATATACAATTATACAATTTTAATTATACAATTTTTACGTTATATTGAATATACAATAGTAATAGTTTTAATATTATATAATATTTGTTTTTTTGTCATTATTTTTTGTTAATTTTTGTACATAATGCTTAAAACATGATTTCCAAGTAGTTTTAGAGAAAGATTTATATATTAGTTATAACAAAATATCTTTGTCCAGATGTTAACTCATATGGAATATGTGTTCTGGAAGATTTTTTCTTCCTGTTTTTGATAGAGGTTCTCATAATCTGAGAACTTCTTCTATCAAAATATGTATTATTTGTTCTTTTGGATGGACTATTATTTTAAAATCTCAAAAAATAGAACTGAACACATATTTGATAGGGGTGCTGGATAACCAGCCTCTGTAATTAATGGGGGTGGTAATATGCTTAATTTTATCCTTAATTTTTTAAGAACTATAATTTTAGTGTATTACTTTTTGAAGATTAAATTCTTCTAAACTTTCATTGATATAGTAGGCGGAAGTTTTTTCTTTTATATGTTCTTTTTTTTATCTTAGGTTTGGGTAAGTCCATCCACCTTTAATAATACTTATTGTAGATTTTTTATTATTTTTAAATATTTTTTATTATTTTTAAATATTTTTTATTATTTTTAAATATTTTTAAATATTTTCAACTCTGTCAACTTAAGAAATTTCTTTTTGGTTTTTTATTTATTTCTTCTTTTTTTGTTTTTTAGAAGTTTTTTCTATTGTTGTATGGATGTTTTTTTCGTTTTGTTTTCTTTCTTTT
>WRCI01000167.1 GCA_009784145.1 Methanobrevibacter sp. | reverse complement strand
TACAGATACACTGAAGCTCGTCTTTCAAAAATCTCAATGGAAATCTTAAAAGACATTAACAAAAATACAGTTGATTTTATAGATAACTATGATGGTCAAAGGAAAGAACCAGTAGTTTTACCTTCAAGATTTCCAAATATTCTAGTTAATGGAAACATGGGAATAGCTGTAGGTATGGCAACAAATATCCCACCACATAATTTAGGAGAAGTAATAGATGGATGTGTTGCATTTATTGATAATCATGATATAAGTAGTTTAGAATTAATGGAATATATTAAAGGACCTGATTTTCCAACAGCTGCTTCAATTTTGGGAGATAAAGGGATTAGACAAGCGTATGCTACTGGTAAAGGATCAATTACAATACAATCTAAAATTGACATTGAAGAAAAAAATGAGAAATATAAATTAATCATAAAAGAAATTCCATATCAATTAAATAAAACAAGCTTAATTGTTAAAATAGCTGAGCTTGTTCGTGATAAACAAATTCAAGGTATAGTTAACTTAAATGATGAATCTACATTAGATGGAATAAGAATTGTTATTGATGTGAAAAAAGGATACAATGTGGATGTTTTACTAAATAATTTGTATAAAAAAACCCAACTACAATCTAATTATAGTATTAATCTTTTAATGCTTGTAGATAATAGACCACAAACACTGAATCTTCTTGAAATTATAAATCATTATGTTCAATATCAAAAATCAATTGTTATGAGAAGAACTAAATTTGATTTAGACAAATCAGAAAAAAGAGCCCATATTTTAAAAGGTTTAAATATTGCTTTAGATAATATTGATGCTGTAATAAAGATTATTAAAGAGACAGATGCTGTAGATGAGATAAAAAGAATATTCAACCAACGATTTAACTTAACTGAAAAACAAAGTATAGCTATTTTAGATATGCAACTTAGGCGACTTTCAGGCTTAGAAAGGAAAAAAATTAGTGATGAATTAGATAAACTTTTAAAGTTGATTGAAGAACTTAAAGGAATTTTAGAATCTGAAGATAAAGTTTTAAATATCATTAAAGAAGAATTATTAGAAATAAAAAATCAGTTTGCTACTCCTCGTAAAACTATAATTGATAAAACTACTATTGAATATATCGAAGATGAATCTTTAATTCCTGTTGAAAATATTATTATAACTTTAACCAACAAAGGTTATATTAAAAGCCTTAAACAAGACACCTATAGAACACAAAATCGTGCAGGAGTTGGTGTTAAAGGCATGGCAACAAATGAAGATGATTTTGTTGAAAATATGATTAATATGACTACTCATGATTATTTAATGTTTTTTACAAATAAAGGAAAAGTGTATCGTTTAAAGGGATATGAAGTTCCTATTTATTCAAGACAATCTAAAGGTTTACCTATTGTGAATTTATTACCACTGGAAAAGGAAGAAGTTGTCAGAAGTGTATTGAAAATTAAACAAGTTGAAGAATCTAAATATTGTTTATTTGCTACAGAAAAAGGTTTGGTTAAAAAAACAAAGTTAGAAGAATTTTCTAAGATTAGAAAGACAGGGAAAATAGCTATTAAATTAAAAGAAAACGATTCATTAATAAGTGTTAAAAAAACTGATGGAAATAATCGAATATTTCTAGCATCTTCAAATGGTAAAGCAGTTCATTTTGAAGAAAAAGAAGTTTCACCTGCTGGGAGAAATGCTTCTGGTATGATAGGAATAAGAATGGATGAAGGAATCGTGGTTGGTTGTGAAATTACCCAAACTGGACAACAAATCTTAACAGTAACAGAGAACGGTTATGGTAAAAAAACAAAGGTCGAAGATTATCGTTTAATTCATAGGGGAGGTAAAGGAGTTAAAGCCTTAAAGAAAACCCAAAAAACTGGAAATCTTGTTTCAATTAAAGCAATTAAAAAGGATAAAGATTTAGTCATAGTTACAGATAATGGTATTGTGATAAGATTACCATTAGAACAAACAGCAACTAGTGCTCGTGTTACACAAGGTACAAGATTAATAAGATTAAAAGACGGGCAAAAAGTAAGTGCAGTTGCAACAGTAAATAAGGAAGAAACAGTAGATGATACAGTAAATAATGAAGATAATAATACCGAAACAACGAATAATGAAAATAATATTGTTAAAACAGTAAATAAAGAAGAAACAGTAGATGATACAGTAAATAATGAAGATAATAATACCGAAACAACAAATAATGAAAATAATGTTGTTAAAATAGTAAATAAAGAAGAATAGTTAAAAATTAATTTTTTCATTATTTTTTTATTTTAATATTGGGAGTATTGATTGATTATGAAGTTTATGAGTTCTGTATTAGTTGTTAAAGATATGAAAAAATCTAGAGAGTTTTATGAAGGTTTTTTAAACCAAAAAGTGCAGATGGATCTTGGAGCAAATGTATCTTACGAAGGTTTTGCACTTTTAACACTTGAACGTTGGACAGATTTTATAAACAAAAAGAAATCTGATATAAATTTAGATAAAACAAATGAAGTTGAATTATACTTTGAAGTATTAGATTATGATAAATTTCTAGAAAAACTCAAATCAGAAAAAAATATTGAACTTGTTCATGATACTAAAGAGTTCCCATGGGGACAAAGAGGGATAAGGTTTTATGACCCTGATAATCATATAGTTGAAGTAGGAGAAACATTGGAAAGTGTGGTTAAAAAGCAACTAGATGATGGAATGTCTGTGGATGAAATAATTGAAAAAACAGGCTTACCTAAAGAATATATAATGGAAATTAAAAAGAATTAAAATAATAAACGGACCTGGGGGGATTTGAACCCCCGACCTCGGGATCCGAAGTCCCGCATCATTCCAGGCTAGACTACAGGCCCATATTGACTTGTTTTTTAAGTTTTCTAAATAGCTAATATCATAGCTTATTTTTATTTGATTTTAATATTATTTAAAATATTGTTTTAAATTATAATTTTATTTAAAATATTAATGATTAAAGAAGATTGTTAATATTTGATTACTAATTTTAGTTTTATTTAATTTCATTAAGTTTTAGTTTTATTTAATTTCATTAAGTTTTAGTTTTATTTAATTTCATTA
>WRCI01000166.1 GCA_009784145.1 Methanobrevibacter sp. | reverse complement strand
ATAGATTTAAAAATAATATTATGTTATCACAATATATTATATAAAATATTTATTATTAAAAATACTATTATTAAAGTTATATTATTAAAATTATAATTATATAAAATATTATTATTAAAAAGGTGAAAAATTGACAAGATTATCAGAAGAATGGAGAAGAACTCATTACACTAAAGAAGTGGATGAAAATACAGCTGGAAATGAAGTCACAGTTATGGGCTGGGTTCATGAAATAAGAGACCTTGGTGGAATTATTTTTGTACTTATTAGAGATAGAGAAGGTCAGATACAGCTAACAGCTCCAACTAAACATATAGATCCTGAAGTATTGGAAATGGTAAAAAAATTAAGGAAAGAATCTGTAATTGGAATGAAAGGAATTGTTCAAGAAAGTGGTAAAGCACCAAATGGTGTTGAAATCATTCCATCTGAAATAAAGATATTTAATTTAGCTAACCAACCATTACCAATGGATCCAACAGAAAAAGTCAAAGCAGAAATTGATACTCGTCTTGATTCTAGGTTTATGGACCTCCGAAAATCATCAGTAAGTGCAATATTTAAGATAAAAAGTAGAATGCTTCACTCAACTCGAACTTTCTTTGAAGAAAATGATTATATAGAAGTTAACACTCCAAAACTTGTAGCTTCAGCTACTGAAGGAGGAACTGAATTATTCCCTATCACTTATTTTGAAAGAGAAGCATTTCTGTCTCAAAGTCCTCAGTTATACAAGCAGATGATGATGTCTGCTGGTTTTGACAAAGTTTATGAAATAGCTCAAATATTTAGAGCAGAAGAGCATGATACACTTCGTCATTTAAATGAAGCTATCTCTATTGATATGGAAGCTTCTTTCATGGACGATGCAGATGTTATGAAAGTCTTAAATGACCTTGTCAAAGAAGTAATCATTGATATTAAAGACAACTGTAAAAATGAATTGAACACTCTTGAAGTAAATTTAGAAGTACCTGAAGGTCAATTTGAAGTTGTAACTTATGATGATGCAGTAGATATGATTAATTCTAAAGATGTTCCAATGGAATGGGGAGAAGATTTATCAAGAGCTGCTGAAAAGGCACTTGGTGATATGATGGACGGATACTACTTCCTGACAGAATGGCCAACTGAAATAAAACCATTTTATGTAATGCCAAATGAAAAAACCCCTGAAAAAAGCCATGCATTTGATTTAATGTATAAAAATCTTGAAATATCTTCAGGAGCTATGAGGGTTCACCAAGCAGATATGTTAAGAGAAAATATAGCTAAGAAAGGATTAAATCCAGATGCATTTGGTGCATATTTAAAAGCATTTGAGTATGGAATGCCTCCTCATGCTGGTTGGGGTCTTGGAGCAGACAGATTCAACATGACTTTAACTGGTCTTGAAAACATAAGAGAAACTGTTCTCTTCCCAAGAGATAGGCGTAGGTTAACTCCTTAAACGCCTTTTATTCTTATTTTTATCTTATTTTTAATTACTTTTTTACACTTTATTAATCTTATTTTTATTTTAAAAATTGTATTTTTTCTTTATTTTTTTAATATAATTAGAATAAAGAGTAAAATTAGAAAAAAATTAGAAAAAACAATACCTAATTTTAAAATTAAAGCTTTTAAAAAAAAATGAGTGAGATTCATATTATAATGAATCTCATGCCCAACACCTATATTAATATTAATTCTTTTAATATTTAAATTATTATTTTATTAATTATTTTCTTACTAAAAATATAATCCCTACTAATTAAATCCATATTCATAAAATATAATTATGATAAATAAGAAATTTAGTTTATTTATTATATTTGTTTTATAAATTAATATAAGAAAAGAATTTAGCTTGAGTGAGTATTAATGAAAAATTATAAAATAGCTATTATAGGAGGAGGTCCAGCAGGAATGATAGCTGCAATAGCTGCAGGGCAAGAATTGAAAGAATCTGCTAAAGTAATATTAATTGAAAAAAATGATACTTTAGGAAAAAAGCTACTTTTAACAGCACAAGGCAGGTGCAATATAACTAATCTAAATCCTATTAAAAAAATATTAGATAAATTCCAAAATAAAGAGAAACACTTCCTAAAACATGCTTTTTATACTTTAGATAATAATTCACTACTAAAACTATTCCAAGAAAAAGGACTTGAATTTAAGGAAGAAGAAAGAGGTAGATGTTTTCCAGTAACTGATGATGCAAATTCAGTTTTAGAAATTTTAAAAGAATATTTAGATGAATATAATGTTGATGTTATTTTAAATAGTCAAATTCAATCAATCAATAAAGATAATGAAAAATATTTCACCATTAGTACAAAAAATGAAAAAACTAATTCTTCCAAAACAATTAATGCATCTAAAGTAATATTAGCTACAGGTGGAATTAGCTATCCTCACACAGGATCTACAGGATATGGGTATAAAATAGCTAAAAACTTTGGACATTCCATAACACCTATAACTCCTGGAGCTATTCCTTTAAAAGTAAAAGATAATTTATTAAAACAATTATCAGGAATAACTTTAGAAAATGTTGTAGTTTCATATAAACCTAAAGATTTGTCTAATTCTGAAAATTTATCTAATTCTAAAAATTTATCTAATTCTAAACCCCCAATAAATTCTAAACCCCCAACTAACTCTAAAAAAATATCTATAAATGGAAATGTTTTAATTACTCATTTTGGTTTATCGGGTCCGGGAATTTTAGATATTAGTAATTATATATCAAAAGACAATCAAGATAGTATCCCATATACTGATGAAAAAGAAGTTTTTCTAGAAGATACATATATTGACATTGATTTAAGTCCAAATATAAATGAAAATGATTTAAATCAAAAAATAATAGCTGAATCTCAAAGTCATGGAAAAACTATGATTAAAAATTATCTTAAATATTATCTAAAAAATCGTTTTATTGACTATTTTTTAAATACAATCAATGTAAGTGGAAACAAAACCCTTAGTAATATGACTAAAAATGATAAAAACAAAATAATAAACAATTTAAAACATTTTCAAATAAAAATAGAAAGTTTAGCAAAAGGAACATTTATGATTACTTGTGGAGGAATAAATATAGATGAAATT
>WRCI01000165.1 GCA_009784145.1 Methanobrevibacter sp. | reverse complement strand
TATAATAATCACCATTATTTCATGAAAAGATCATGCAAAAGTTTGAAAACCACAAACTTTTTTGATCATAACAAAAATCTATCATGAACAAAATGGACAGTGCCAATGAAGTTTAATAAAAGAATTAAAAAGTATAATAAAAGTATAAAAAAGAATTAAAAAGTATAAACCTCTAATCCAATTAAAACAAAATAAAAAAATTGACAGAAAAATTTTGATATGGCAGTTTGGTTGAATCCGAACATTTATATATTAGTTAAAACATAATATAAAATAGTGAACATGATTATTATCAATAGATATACTATTGTGATAATTATACTTCACGCATTAAAAAACAACAAACTCTCTTGTTGTATTTTAAATCAAACAAAATATAGAATAAACATATATCCATTGTATAATAAAATTTTCAATGAATTTATAGTTTATTTTGTTCAAAGAGGTGATTTTATGAGGAGAGAGATAATAAAAACTTTATTATTTTTAACTTTAATAGTAGTCTGTTCAAGACCTATGGTTTTTGCTACAGATACTGCTGTTGATATGAACTCTAGTATTGAAAATTGTTATTAACCCATTGAATAAATAGACTTTTCTTAAAAAAAGTAGCAATACTTTATGATGATGGGGACAGTATTAATTACCATGAGCTGATGGAAGTGGACGGATACTTGATGTTTATGGATTTATAACAATACTCTGATGTAACTAATTTACTTTCCTTTTGTTCAGACTTAATAACTCGTTATTTATAGCTTACTATGCAATCAATGAAACAAAACATAGTTTAAAAAGTGACTTAATAGATTATTTTATAATTGCATTTGACTACATCCATAAAAGATTTAATATTAATGAATCAGATGAGTGAGGATTTGGGCAAATCATTGCATAGAATACAGTTTTTAAGACTGATTATTGTGGATATGTTACTACATATAGACATAATAAGGACATTACTAATGATAATATCAATAATACTTAAATAAACAATAATTATTTAGCTACTGGCGGAGATTTTGAAACTACTTCTAGGATTGCTGGACCTAGTGAAGGTTATGCTAATATTAACCAAACTATTTCTCCTGAAGAAGATTCTGATGAAGTAGCTGAAGTTGATACAGAAGAGTTTACTGTACAATCCCCAAGCATTGAAATGAGAAAAGCAGTTATGTCAATTGGTTTAATTGCAGTACTAGCTTCAATATTAATTACCATATAAATAAAAAAATAATTTTAGAGAGTTGTATAATACTTTATCTAGTCCTTAGATTTTAGTATTATGCAAATAATTATTTTTTAAAAATTAGATTCAATTTTTTAATTACCGTTTATCCATTATATTTATTCTTTTTAATTATTCTTTATCAAATTATATCTGTTCTTTTTAATTATTCTTTATCCAGTATATTTATTCTTTTTAATTAGCTTTTATTTATTATACATATCTCTTTTTAATTACTTTTTTATCAAATTATAATATACTTCTTCTTAATTATTTTTAAATTTATTTTAATGATATATTGAATAAATAAAATAAATAATAATGAAAATAATAAATAAATAATAATGAAAATAATAAAAAATAAATAATAATGAAAATAATAAAAAATAATAATAAAAATTGAAAATAAAAATTAAAAAAGTAGATATTATGAAAATTAAATACAATACAATTATAGTTGAAAATTTAGAAGAATCAGTTAAATTTTACACAGAAACTATGGGTTTTAAAATATATAGTGAACACCCTCTTCCACAAGCAATGATTATAATATTAAAAGGAGAAGGAGACACAATGATTGAACTCATTAAAAACGAAACAAATGAAGTGGGTTTCTATTCTATAGGTATGGATGTTGAAAACCTTGATATGACTGTGAAAAAACTTAAATCCCAAGGTGTTGAATTTATTTTAGAACCTACTGAAATAACTGTTGGCTTCATGGCTTCATTTAGAGACCCAAATGGAACCAATATAGTTTTAATTCAACATAATTAATAAAGTTAATAAATTAAATCCCAAACCTGCGTTCTCTTTGTTGATAATCACGAATAGCTCTTAAAAAATCAGTTTTTCTTAGTTCGGGCCATAAACTATCACAGAAATATAACTCAGAATATGAAGATTGCCATAACAAGAAGCCACTTAAACGTTCTTCACCACTAGTTCTAATAATAAGATTTGGATCTTCAAGTCCAGCAGTGTACAAATTTTTACTTACTAAATTCTCATCAATCTTATCAATAGCTATTTTTCCATCTTCAACTTCCATTACAATCTTTTTAATAGCATCTATAATTTCAAGACGTCCATCATATCCAATAGCTAAATTAAATAGTCTTTTATTATAATGTGCAGTTGACTCTTCTGCTTCTAAAATAGCTTCCCTTACACTTTCAGGCAAAAGATCGATTCTTCCCACTACCTTGACTTTTACCTCATTTTTATGAATTTTTTCATGAGAAACTATTCTTTTAAAGTTCTTTATAAATAAGTTCATTAGCCCTTCAACTTCATCTTCAGGTCTATTGAAATTTTCTGTTGAAAATGCATATGCTGTAACTATTTCTATTCCAAGATCAATACACCAATCTAATACTTTTTCAAGTGTATCCACCCCAATTTCATGACCTTTAACAACATTTATATTTCCTTGTATTTTTGAAAATCTTCTATTTCCATCCATAATTATAGCAACATGTTTAGGCATACACTCTGAATTTAAATTTCTTGATATATACCATTCATAAAGTTGATAAATTGGTTTCATTAAATCCATTTTTTCCCCTTTTCAATATAAACAATAAAAATAATTAAAATTTTTCAAATATTAAGAAAAAAATAATTGAAATAATTTTTTAGTATACTGGTTGAAATAAGTTTATATTATACTTATTAAAATAATCTTATTGTATACTCTTTCTACATATATTTCAATATATTTATAATATCAATATATATTTATATTTTATTACATTTAATTTTTTTTCTTTAAAATCATTTTTATATAATTTCATGAATTCAATTTTATATAATTTATAATAAAATAATTAATCTATATATAGTTTGATACCTATTTTTTGGTACATATTTATA
>WRCI01000164.1 GCA_009784145.1 Methanobrevibacter sp. | reverse complement strand
TGAAAAAACCAAATGTTGAAGTAGAGAGAGTATTAAGATTAGTTAGTATGAGTGGAACTGCTAGTAGAAAATTTGGGCAATGTTCACTAGGTATGAAACAAAGAATTGGTGTAGCTCAATCACTTTTAGGTAATCCAAAACTTTTGATATTAGATGAACCTATTAATGGTCTTGATGCTGATGGTATGAGAATTGTTAGGGAGACATTAATAGAGATTAATAAAACACAAGGAGTAACAATTCTTATTAGTTCACATATATTAGGTGAATTATCAAAGGTTGCTACTCATTATGGAATTATAAGACAAGGTACCTTAATAAAAGAAATGACAGCAAAAACAATGAGTGAAGAATGTAAAGACTTTGTATTTGTTAAAGCTAGTGATGAACAAAGAGCATTTAGTTCACTAAAAGAAAAATATTCTGAGATTGAACTTAAAGATGGAGGTATTAGAGTCTATGATGAAGAAAATAGTGAAATTACTGCTAAGTATTTATTTGATAATGGTATTTTTATAAAAGAAATTATTTATAATAAAATAGGATTGGAAGAATACTATATTAAAATTATGTCAAAAAAGGAGAATATATAAAATGAGTAATAATGATAAAACATTTTTAAATAGATTGAAACCAATGATTAAGATGGATTTTTATAGATTATTTCATACTCCAATTTTTTATATAATGATAGTTGTTGCAGGAATTATTCCAGCTTTAGTCTTAACTATGGTAGGTGCTGTAGAAGAAGGAGGAGCAACTTTTACAAATACATGGCAAGTATTTGAAGGGCAAAGTGGTAATACAGCTGGATTGATGGATTTTTCGAATATGGCGAATGTCAATATGGTATTTATATTTGCAGCGATATTAATATCTATCTTCGTAGCACATGATTATAGTAGTGGCTTTGTTAAAAACATATTCACAGTACATGCGAAAAAATCTGATTATGTAGTTTCAAAATCTATAGTAGGAATATTTTGTGGTATATGTATGATATTAGCTTATTTCATTGTAACAATAATTGTTGGTGGAATTATGGGGAAATCATTTGATTTAGGAAATGCAACAGTTATTAGTGTAATAATATGCCTATTGTCAAAGATGGTATTAATGGGTATATTTATACCTCTGTATCTATGTGTTGCAGTACTCTTTAAACAAAAGTTGTGGATTACAATTGTATTTACTTTTGTAGTAGGAATTTTGTTTTATCCAGTGGCAGCTATAGCAGTTCCTCTCGATGCTTCATTTGTTGTACTTATGATGTGTACAGTAGCAGCAATTATTGGGTCTATAGGAATTGGATTTCTCTCTAGTATGATATTGAATAAAAGAGATTTAGCATAATGTATAAATGGTAAAAGTAATACTTCGTATTACTTTTTTATTATATGATATAATTTTGTAGGAGAAAAAATGAAAATATCAAATTACTTAAAAATGAAAGATAATGAATTGATTAAAGAAGCGCTTACAGATACTTCATATAAAAAATATTATCAAACTATAAATAAAAAAGAATATAAAGGTAGAGTTAATGATAACTTAGCAGTGTTGGGTGATGTAGTGATAAAGCTTGCTCTTACAAACGTTTTCTACAAAATTGGTAATTTAAATATCACATCTGAGAAACAAAAATATGAATCTAATAAAAAGTTAGTTGAAATTATTGGAAAGAGGTATAAATTTTTAGATATCATGTATTATGATAAAAATGATAAAAATAGAAAAAAATATGAAAATTATAATGTTTCTGCAAAAGATGGAGAAAATGAAGAGGGGTGGAAGTACATAGCTGATGCTGTAGAAGCAGTATTTGGAGCTATATATATAATCAATAATAAAGATATTAGTATTATTGAAGCTATTTTATGTTATGAATTTAATATAGAATTTACATAATTTTTTGTTAAAATGTGTGATTATAGCGTAAAAATAAGAAAAAATCAAGTAATTAAGAGCTAAATTTTATGTAGATTTAGCTTTTAATTTTGTGATTGTTTTAACTGTTTACTCTGCATCATAATGTCATAAGAAAGTTTTTTGTATGGATGTGTCATTGGAGGTATCCATTTCTTTCTTTCTGGTTTTATTGTGTCAAATATTGGGGAGTATTTTTGTTGCTTTTCACATTCAATTAAGTAATACATATCTTTGTCAATACTTGCATATAATCTATTATCAAGTGTAGCTATTACTAATACTTCAACTCTATTTTTAGGAAATACTTGCTTATGGTTTTTATCAAATAAATAATAATACTTTTTATTGTATTTAATAGTGTTACCATTATCAACTATTCTAATTTTATAGATAGCTAAATAATCATCTATATTTGTATTCTCATCAAGTTTTGCGAACACATTTGTAGTATAATTTATTGGGAATACTTCAAATCGAGATTCATTGAATATTTCAATGTACTCTTGTAAAAAGATGTTGGCTTCATCAATTGTTTTAATTCCTTTAAGGCGTAATTCGACTGATAATCTAGATTGGAGAGTTTGGAATAGTCGTTCGATACGCCCTTTTTTTTGAGGGATTGATGTTGAACTTAATTCAATAGTTAATCTTCTACAAGTAATAGCGAAATTAGCCATATTTTCCCGTTCAGTTCCTTTTTCTAGTAACCTTCCAAATGAAGTCCTATTATCGGTGACTATAATCATTGGAACTCCATAATTCATAATCATTTGTTTTAAAACGATGTAGTAGCTCAATGTTGTTTCTTGTTCACTAAAGTAAGCTCCTGTTATTCTTCCTGTTGCTCTATCAATACAAGCGTGTAAATATATTTGTGGTCTATCTCTACCGAACCAAGGATGTAAAGAAGCATCTAGTTCAACTATTTCACCTGAATTTTTAGGCTTAGGAATTCTACAATGGACATCTTTTGGATTCATAAAGTAGTTTTTATTTACTATTGTTTTTTGTTCTTTTAGAGTAGATTGTTTTAATTTTAGCTTCAATTTATTTTTAGTTGTTTTATGCATTTTTGGTGAATAGTAATCTACTTTCGTTAATATACTCCATAAGGTTTGATATGAAATTTTAATATTATATGTTTCTTCTAGTATTTCTTGAAAATGTGTGAAAT
>WRCI01000163.1 GCA_009784145.1 Methanobrevibacter sp. | reverse complement strand
TTATTAACAAAAATATATTAACTAGTGATTTATATGACATATGGAATGTTTAATAACAAAAAAATAGCTTTTCAATCTTCAGATGATTTTGATATTGTGGATATAAACAATGAAGGATATATAGTAAGACTTGCTAATAATATTACTGGAGCAGTCATAAGTGTTGCAGTAGCTAAAAATTCTGGAGAGTCTTTAGAAGAAATTAAAAATACAACTGAAGATAATTTAAAAAGAAATGGTTTAAATATACTTTCTTCTAATGTAAAAAGTAAGTTGGGTAAGGAAACAGTAGCTATTAACTATATTCAATCTCATCAAGGAGTAAATGTTTCAAGAGAATCAATAGCTTTTCTTGTTAAAAATGATTTATATACTTTTGAATATGTGACAATAGAAGGTCAATCAACTTCTAAAGACGAAGAAGCATTTAGGATAGCTATTGAGAGTTTAAATGTTAAAGAAAGTTATTATTAATTTTTTAAATTAAATAAATTACTATTTTTAGTTAAATAAGCTATTTTTTAGTTAAATAAGCTATTTTTTATTCAGACAATTTACTATTTTTTATTCAGACAATTTACTATTTTTTATTTAAATAATTCATTATTTTTCATTCAAATATTTTTTTAGCTAAATCATTATTTACATATTTATATTATGGATAATAATATTAAAATATGAATAATTCTATTTTTTGCCCAGAGTGTAGGATGCTAAAAACTAATTGTATATGTTCTAAATCTTCTAAAAGTAAAGGCAAATCTAGATTTCAAAATAAAAAAGAAATAAATTTTTCTAAAGAAGTTGATGGAAATACAGTACACTATAAACTCAAATCAAGGTCTAAATCTGAAAATAGTCTTAAATCAAAACCTAAAAACAACTCTAAATCAAAACCTAAAAACAACTCTAAATTAAAAGCTAAAAATAATCTTAAATCTAAATCTAAAAGTGGTCTTAAATCAAAAGCTAAAAACAACCCTAAACCTAACTCTAAAAACAATCTTAAACCAAAATCTAAATCAGATACTTCTAAAAAAACAAGAATAAAGAATTTAAAGAAAAAGTATCCAGATATTGATAATAGAATAATTGAAAATTTTCCTTTTGATGAACCTAGAAAAGACCAGTTTGAAACTATTTCAGAAATTTCAAAAGCTATTGATGAGGGTTATAAATATATAGTTTTAGAAGCTGGAACTGGAACTGGAAAATCAGTTATGGCTGCTACATTAGCTAAAATTTATTCTCCTGCATTTATTTTAACTATGACTAAACAACTTCAGAATCAATATTTAAAAGATTTTGAAAAAGATGGATTTACTTTAGTAAAAGGTAGAAATAATTTTGATTGTAAAGAAAAAGAACTTTACTCTGGTGATAAGGGAATTAGATGTGATAATGGAACCTGTACTGAGAGGTATAGTTTTAATTGTAAATTTAAATTCAGACCCGTTGATTTGGATGTTAAAACTAACTTAGAACATGCTTTTAGAAATATGTATTGGAAATCAGATATCCATTGTAATTTCTTAGAGCAGAAAGTTGATGGTATAAATTCTGATGTTGTAATAGCTAACTATGATTATGCAATGCTTGAGCTAAATTATGTAGAAGATTTTATTAAAAGAAAATTATTGATTTTAGATGAGGCACATAATTTAGAAAAAAAGATAATGAGATTTATTGAGTTAGAGATAGATAGAAAAAGACTTGAAAGTGAAATTAAAATTAAAGTCAGTAATGATGAGATTGAAAATTTACATAAAGTAGGTCATGATGCATGGATAAGCTTTGTAAAAAGTATAATTAAAAGATATCAAAAAGAAGTTATTGAGTATGAGGCTAAATTAAAGTCAGCTACTAGTAAAAGTAAAAAATTAAGTTATGAGGGAACAGCAAAAGATTTAGCTGATGAATTAGATAAGTATGAACGATTTATTATTTATATTGAGGATGATTCTGGAAATTGGATATTAGAAGATAATGCTGAATTTATTTACTTCAAACCTCTTAAAATAGATAAATATGCTAAAGAATACCTTTTTCAATATGGGGAGATTTGTTTATTTTTAAGTGCTACGATTTTAGATTATAAAAATTTTTCTAAGTGGTTAGGACTTAATGAAAAGGATGTTAAATTTATTCAAGTTGACACTCCTTTTAAAGCTTCTAAAAGACCTATTGATATAAGTAGATCTGTTGATATGAATTATGAAAAATTAAGAAGAAATGCTCCAAAAACAATTGATTTTATTAAAGAGATTCTAGAAAAACATAAAGATGATAAAGGTTTGATTCATACTGTTAGCTATAAGTGTAGTGATTTTATTTCGAAAAATCTAAATGATTCTAGAATTATCTCACATAAATCTTCTGATAGGATGAGAGTTTTAAATCAATTTGAAAAAAGTAAAAAACCATTAGTACTTTTAAGTCCTTCTATGAATGAAGGAGTAGATCTTCCTTATGATAAGTGTAGGTTTCAGATAATTTATAAGATTCCTTTCCCACCGATTATGGATAAACAGATAGGTTTGAGAAAAACAAGTGATAGATATTGGTATCCTTATCAAACTATGATGAATTTAGTCCAAACTTATGGTCGTGGTATGAGAGCCGAGGATGATTATTGTCAAACTTATGTTATTGATAGTAGATTGAAGTTTTATGCTTATAACAGTCCATTGTACAGACGTTTAGTTCCTAAATTTTTTAAAGAAGCTATTGTAGATTCTAATAAAACGAATTAAGAACTTGTGGAAGAAAAATAGGATAGAGAGTTGAATTTATCAATTTCAATTCTGCCAATTTAATGAATATATCATTTAGATTTTCATAATATATTACACTTCATTTAAATATAAATTTAAAAAATTAATAAAATTTATCAAATTCTTAGAAAATTATCTTAAGTTTGAAGCGTTGTAAAATACCAACAAAATTATGCATTTTCAGATTATATAATAAATCATGCTAAAACATGTAAAAAAACATGCTAAAATATGTAAAAAAACATGCTAAAATATGTAAAAAAACATGCTAAAATATGTAAAAAAACATGCTAAAATATGTAAAAAAACATGCTAAAATATGTAAAAAAACA
>WRCI01000162.1 GCA_009784145.1 Methanobrevibacter sp. | reverse complement strand
AGGTAAAACTACTGGTTCTTTCCTTTGACCATCATAGTTATCTATAAAATCAACTGTATTTTTGTTAATGTCTTTTAAGATTTCCATTGAGATTTTTGAAAGACGAGCTTCAGTGTATCTGTATGCCCCTGCACCATCCCCATCAATTGAACCAAAATTTCCATGTCCATCAATTAAAGTATTACTATATGTAAAATCCTGAGCCATTCTAACCATAGCTTCATAAATAGCTGAATCACCATGAGGATGGTAGTGACCCATAATAGCACCAACAGCATTAGCAGACTTTTGATGTTTTTTGTTGGGAAGCATGCCTTCTTCAAACATTGTGTACAATATACGTCTATGAACAGGTTTCAAACCATCCCGAACATCAGGTATAGCTCGTGAAATAATAACACTCATAGAATAATCTAAAAATGAATCTTTTACTTCAGAAGAAATATTTACTGATGTGATTTTATCAACTTCATTCTCCATTTTATTCCTCAATTTTCCTAATATATGAATTTTTTATATAAGTATTGAAATATTTAATTAATTATTTTTAATTTTAATTTTTATATAGAATTATAATTTACAAAATTTTTATATAGAATCATAATTTTATAGAATATATTTTTTTATAAAATGATTTAATTGATTATATTTTAATTTTATATAGAACCATGTTTTTATAAAAATTATATAATAATTTTTTAATAATATAAAATTATATAATTTATAAAATATTAATAAAAATATTAAACATCTAAGTTTCTAACATTCAATGCATTGTCTTCAATAAACTTTCTTCTTGGAGCAACTTCTTCTCCCATTAATATTTGAAAAGTTTCGTCAGCTAAAATTGCATCATCTACTTCAATTTTAAGAAGATTTCTAGTTTTTATATCCATAGTAGTTTCTTTAAGCTCTATTGGATCCATTTCACCTAAACCTTTCATCCTACCTATTTCATATTTAGTATTTTCACCTAAATTACTAACATATTCATCAAGGTCTTCTTGATTTAAAACATATTTATTGGTTTTTCCATGGCTTATTTTAAACAAAGGTGGTTGAGCAGCATAAATATGCCCCCCTTCTACTAGTGGTTTAAAGTACCTATAAAAGAATGTTAAAAGTAAGGTTCTAATGTGAGCCCCATCAACATCTGCATCTGTCATGATAATAATCTTGTTATATCGTAGTTTGTCAATATCAAACTCATCTCCAACACTTGTACCAAAAGCAGTTATTAAGCTTCGAATTTCTTCATTAGCTAAAATCTTATCAATACGAGATTTTTCAACATTTATTATTTTCCCACGAATTGGTAAAACAGCTTGTATTTTAGAATCTCTACCTTGTTTAGCTGGTCCTGCAGCAGAATTTCCTTCCACAATGAAAAGTTCACTTTCATTTACATCTTTACTTGAACAATCAGTTAATTTTCCCCATTGAGTTGTGAGTTCTAATCCACCTTTACGTCTAGTTAGTTCACGAGCTTTTTTAGCAGCTATTCTTGCTTTAGAAGCAGCCATTGCCTTTTCAACAATTATTTTAGCATCATTTGGATTTTCTAGTAAAAATTTTCTAAGTCCTTCAGCGAAAATATTTGATGCAATTTTTTTCACTTCAGAATTACCTAACTTTGTTTTTGTTTGACCTTCAAATTGTGGATTAGGATGCTTGCAAGAGATAATCATTGCTAAACCTTCTCTAACATCATCCCCAATTAAACCTTCATCTTTTTCTTTTAAAATATTTTTTTCCTGAGCATATTTTTTTATTTCTCTTGTTAATGCTAATTTAACACCATCTTCATGAGTTCCACCTTCATGAGTATTAATATTATTGACAAAAGAATATATTAGCTCTGAATAGCTTTTGTTATATTGTAATGCTACTTCAATGATAATATCATCAATTTCCCCTTCTACATGAGCAATATCTTTGTTAAGAGGTGTTTTATTCTTATTTAACAATTCAACATATTCTTTTATTCCACCCTCATATAAAAATTCATCTTGAATTTTTTCATCCTTTCTCTCATCAGTTAAAATTATTTTAAGATTTTTATTTAAAAATGCCAATTCTCGAAGTCGTGTTTTTAAAATATCATGATCAAATTCAGTAGTTTCTGTGAAAATTTCTGAATCAGGTTTAAAAGTTACACAAGTACCACTTTTTTCACCATCGTATTTTCCTACAACTTTTAATGGCTCAACAGCTTTTCCACCATTTTCAAAACTCATTGAATAAATAGAACCATTTTGATAAACTTTAACTTCTAAAAAACTACTTAATGCATTGACAACACTGGCTCCAACGCCATGTAATCCACCAGCAACTTTATATCCTCCTCCACCGAATTTGCCTCCTGCATGTAAAATAGTTAAGACAGTTTCAATAGTTGAAATTCCAGTTTTAGGATGTATTCCAGTAGGTATTCCCCGTCCATTGTCAATAACCGTGATTGAGTTGTCTTTATTTATAAACACTTTTATAAGATCAGAAAAACCAGCTAATGCTTCATCAATAGAATTATCCACAATTTCCCATACTAAATGATGAAGCCCTCGACTACTTGTTGATCCAATATACATTCCTGGACGCTTTCTAACAGCTTCTAATCCCTTTAATACTTTAATATCATTGTCATTATAAGTGCTTTCTTTCATTTTTACCTTTTCCTTATTATAGTAAAATTGTTATTTTTTATTAATAGTGAAATTTATTATATTGAAATTTATTACTTTTTTCTTATTATAGTGAAATTTCCTTATTATAGTAAAATTTTTAATTTTTTTATTATAGTAAAATGTGGATTTTTGAAAATTATTATTTACTATTATGATGAAAATTATTAAAATTGCTCTAAATTAAATTTAAAAATTCAAAAACTTTTTAATATTGTAAATTCAAGATTTACAAAGTTTAAAAAATCAAAGACCTTTTAACATTGTAAAATCGAAGGTTTACATAGTTTAAATAATTTATATTAATCTTTAAAATTTTATAATATTTTGAACTTTTCAAAACTAATTCATATATAAAACTAATTAATTAAATACTATTTATTTCATCATATTAATACTTTCACATTTTTTACCAAAAACATTACTATATCATTTTCATTTTATATAATTGAAATTTTAATATAAATTTT
>WRCI01000161.1 GCA_009784145.1 Methanobrevibacter sp. | reverse complement strand
CTCAACAGGTGCTAAAACAACTTTTTTAGCTTCTTTAACCTCAGCTTTTCTTACTTTAATTTCTTCACCAATGGATGCTCCTGCATTTTTTCTAATGGTTCCATCAATTCTAATAACTCCCAGCCCAATATCGCTTTGAGAGGATATTGCTTTTGCAGCTGTAGTTTTATTAGCTTCAATTTCGATTATGTCTCCTTCCATAAGATTTAATTTTTCCATACATGATGGATCGATTCTAGCTATACCTCTTCCAACATCACTCTGGGCTATAGCTTCTGCGACTTTTAAATTAACTTCCTTCTCACTCATTTAAAATCCTCCTTTCTCTGTTTAAATGATTTTGTAATATTTATAATTTTTTAAATATAATTAAGATTTTTTTATTATTCTTAATTAAGGGTTTATTTAATTATTTTTTATTTAATTAAGGTTTTATTTAATTATTTTTTATTTAATTAAAATTTTTTTATTATTCTTAATTAAGATTTTATTTAATTATTTTTTATTTAATTAAAATTTTATATTTTTATAATTTAATTAAAATTTATAATTAAAATTTTTTTATTTAATTTTAAAGATTCTTACTTTTTTAAAGTATAATCTTTTATAATTATAATTGTTAAAATTATTATTTTTATTCAAAAACAAACTTCTTATATTAGCTTGTATTTAAATAATATTAAATATAAAATAGAATAAAATGTAAATAATAATTTATTTTTATATTTCAGTGAAAAATAAATGATTTTCTTCTATATATTTTATATCTTTCACTAAAAATGTTTTAGTAAGTTTTTGTTACTATAATAAAGTTGTCTTTCATAGTATATAAATGTTTTTATTATAGCAAATGAAATTGAATATAATGTATATAATATAATAATAGTAGCTATATAAAATACATAATCTGAATATAATGTGTATAATAGATATATAAAACATTCATAAAACATTTATAAAATATATATAAGACATTATAAAATAAAAATATTAAATATTAACAGTTTAAAATATTATAAAATATTATAAAATATTATAAAACATTTATAAAACATTATAAGACATTATAAAATAAAAATATTAAATATTAACAGTTTAAAATATTGTAAAATATTATAAAACATTTATAAAATATTATAAAATAAAAATATCAAGTATTAAGCATTTAAATATTAAAAAATAATATAAATATAGATATTTGGCTTTGAGATTCATTTGAAAATGAATATTACTCTATTTTTTTAAAAAAAGTTTAAATATTTAATTTTGTATTGACTTATTTATCTTATTTTTCCACCAAATCCTTTTAATAGTTTTTCAACAGATTTAAAAGTGGAATGTTCAAAAGATTGGATTTCAAAAGTTATACTAACACAATCTTCAGGTATCTGCTCCCCTGTGTAAATATCAATTACCTTAACATCAAATACATTACTAACACTATCTTTTATTGCATCTTTAATAATATTTTCATCAGATATTTTTGGGAAAACACAACTAATTGAATGAATTTTTATGGTTTTATTAGCTAAGTTCCATTTAAAAAGATCTCCCTCATTTAACACACGAATATTAGCCATTTTTAACTTTTTTTCTCGTTTTCCAGTATCTAATATTATAAAATCAGGAGTGAAATCTATTAAGATTCCTATGTGCATTTCTTCAGAGTATATATGTTGAAGAGCTATCTCTTTTCCAATTGAATTTTTAAGTATAGATATTTCATGATTTTGGGAATCAATAGCTTTATCACTTCTACCAAGTGCACATTGAATATCATCCATGTTTTTAGTAGCTTCAATAGCTATTTCTACAAACTTATCTTCGTCATGATTACTAAGGACTTCTTTTAGTTCATTTACTGAATCTGCAAAGGTTTGTCTTACTTTTTCTCCATTTTCATTTTCTAACTGTATTGAATAAGTAAGAAATGGATTTTGAGAAACTATTCTTGAAATCATATCTACCATAAGGTTGTAAATAGGACTTGCAAATTTTCTAGTATCTTTTATATTTATTCCAAGCTTCTTAATAGCTGATGCAGTTGAAATATATGAAAAATGAGTTAAAACTTGAACAACTGCCATCATGTCGTCATGTTCTTGGGGAGTAGTTTCAATTATCCTTACTTTATGATTTTTTAAGAATTTTAATACTTTTGGATACCATTTCCCCTCTTTTTGGATTTTTTCTGTTGGAGTTAAAACTACTACTTGCCCATTTAAATTCGTTGTTCTTGGTCCAAAAACAGGATGGGTAGGTATAAATTCAACACCATCATCTAAAAGCTTTTCCATAATATTAGATGGACCAGTTTTAACAGAAGTAACATCTAAAAGAAGAGAACCTTTTTGAAGAAATTTAGCTATCTCTTCAATAACTTTATTTGTGTTAGCTATTGGAACAGAAACTATTACTATCGCACTGGATTTAGCTACTTCCTTGTTATTATTAGAATAGCTAACATCTAACTCCTGCGAGACAAGATTTCCAATATTTTCATCTCTTCCAGTAATGGTTATATCAAAACCTTCTTGTTTTAAAAGAGCAGCTAATGTCTTTCCAAGACCTTTAGTTCCTCCAATAATTCCAATTTTCATTTTATCTTTAATATTATTATAATGATATTAATAGTTAATTTTTGATTTATAACAACTTTAATTAATTTAAAATTCATCAGGATTTATATGTTTATAAGCCTTTTCAGCAAGGAAACCTCCAAAGAATCCAAGTGTTCCTGCAATAATACAAGTAACAAAAAATCCAACCACAAAACTTCCAAAGTCAAAGCCAATGTTTTCAGCTATGTGGGAAGGAATATTTGGTGGTAATATTATTCTTAAAGCAAAATTAAGAACGGCAAATGTTAATGCAGCAGTCACTCCAACCATAAAACTTTTATTTTCTTTTCTAACCATATAAGTAGCTGCAAATCCTATAAAAGTTATTACAAAAACATTATCAAATAAGAATGTTAGCATTACTCCAATAATTACACTGATAATTATTGAATTTGAGATACTAAATTCCATTATAATGCTCCTTATTGTTTTACTAGTTATTTATTAGATTAATTTTTAACTTTTTATATTTTATATATAATTTAGGTTTATTTTTATAGTTATAATTTTATTTAATTTTATTTTTATATTTTATATATAATTTAGGTT
>WRCI01000160.1 GCA_009784145.1 Methanobrevibacter sp. | reverse complement strand
TAATTTATTGGAGTTCTCTAAGCTTTTTGTTTCATCATTAAATTTATATAGGTAGTTATTCTTATTATATATATATAATTTATATAAGATTTGTATAATTTGCATAGTTATTATTTATAATAAAATTGTTTTTTTCTTTTTGACTTAATTTTATTATTTATAATGATTTTAATTGAAAAAATATATGAAGTATAAAATTATTATGTAAAAAAATTGAATAATATAGAAAGGAGATATTATGAAAACAAGAAAGATAGTTTCCATTTTGATAATAGCTTCGGTAGCGGTATTGATGCTTACAGTAGCTGTGGCATCTGCAGAGCCAGTGTCTGCAGCTTCTAAGGTGAAAGTCACATGGAATGCTAATGGTGGTAAAATTGGAACAGCTAAAATCACCACAAGCACAGTTACAAAAGATGTAAAAATAGGAAAACTTCCAAAAACACCAAAAAAAGTAAATTATTCCTTTAAAGGATGGTATACGAAGAAAACAGGCGGAACCAAGGTTACAACTAATACAAAGGTTAAAAAGAAAGTGACATACTATGCTCAATGGAAAAAAACAAGTTCAAGTACAAATGTTGATTCAAAATTATTAGGAACATGGTCTTGTTCTGCAGGGGGTTATGATAGTTATATTCAGGTCTATTATAAAAATGGAACTTTTAGACATATTTATTTTTGGGGAACAACTGGATCAGTTACAGAAGGTAAATATAAGGTTTCTAATGGGAAAATATATTTCACAAATATTGTGTATGAACCTGGAGGGATGTATGAAAAACGTTTTAAAGATACAGTATTTGGGTACAAATTTGGCAAAGACAATATAGGAGAATATCTTTTAATATCACCACATATATCTGGTTCTGAGGGATCTTATGTTGATAGTAGTAAAGGAGTTAATTTCAGAAAGTAATCTAATCCTAAGCTACCTTAAATAGCTAAACTATTTAAAGTACTGATTTAATCATTAATTTTTCAAAGAACCAATTAATGAAATTAATTTTTTTATTTTTTTTATTTTTTAAAGTAGATTTTGTTGATTATAGAATAATTTAAATCAAAACATATTCAATTAAGCTATTATTTCAAATCCCAATTTTCTTTACTAAGTTTTTCACCAAGTAATTTTAATTTTTCTTTTCTTTTCTCATAATCGGGAATTATAGATTCTACAATATTCCAAAACTTAGGGGAATGGTTATGTTGTTTTATATGAGCTAATTCATGAACTATAACATAGTCAATAGTTTCATCATCTCCCATAATTAATCTCCATGAAAAATTAACACTATTTTTCCCACTACAGCTACCCCACCTTTTTTTTGCACTTGTTATTCTAATTGCTGTTGGCATTACTTTCATTTGTTTTGAAAAAAAGCTAATTCTCTTATGAATATGGGACTTAGCTATTAACTTGTATAAATCAATTAAGATTTCTTTGATTTGGGGAGGATTAACTATTTCTGGAATATAAAATATTCTTTTTTCCTTATCATAACTTGCAATATTTCCTTCAACAGAACGAATGCATACTTTCTCACCACGAACAGTAACATAATCATTAAAATTAAGAGTGAATTCTTTTTTAATCTTATACTTTTCTGAAAGTTCTTTTGAGTGTTTAGCTATCCATTTTTCTTTTGACTTAACAAAGTCATCTATCTTTTCTTGAGATAGATTAATGGGAGCTTTTACTTCTAAGTTACCCTCTTCATTTATTCTTATTTCAATTGTTTTTCTTTTTGAACGAGTGAGTTTATATTCTCTCATAATATCAAATAATAGTCTTTATAATAGATTTAATTATTTATATTTTTCATAAATATTATAATATAGTTATAACATATTATTTTATAATTATATAATTTATTATAATTAGATTTTATTATTATAGAATATTTTATATAAATATATTTCTCATTTAAGAAGAATATAGTATTGAATTTATTATTTAAGAACAATATAATAAAAAATTTGTTATTTAAGAATAATGCATTATAAAATTTATTATTTAAGAATAATTTATATTATATTTTATTATTTAAGAAGAATACATTATACAATTTGTTATTTAAGAATAATATAATAAAAATAAGAATTTAATATCAAAAAAAGAATCATAAATAGCTATTCAAGAAGGAATTAAATGATTGAAGTTGAAAACCTTAGCAAAAAATTTGATAATTTAATTGCAGTAGATGATATTTCATTTGATGTTAAAGAAGGTGAGGTTTTTGGTTTTGTTGGACCAAATGGTGCAGGGAAAACCACAACTATAAGAATGCTTTCTTGTCTTATTTCAAGTACTAGTGGAAATGCTTATGTTGATGGTTTTAATATTAATGATAAATCAGATGCTTTTAAAATAAGAAAAATAATTGGATTAATTCCTGACAATGTAGGTCTTTATAATGAATTAAGTGCTTATAAAAACCTGGATTTTTATGGAAAATTATATGGTATGGAAAACACTAAAAGAGAGGAAAATATAAAATATTTCCTTAAAATGTTAGGAATTTGGGATAAAAAAGATCTTTTAGTTGGGAAATTTTCTAAAGGAATGAAGCAAAAACTCGCTATATCTCGTGCTCTTATTCATGATCCTGAAATATTATTTTTAGATGAACCTACAGCTAATTTAGATCCTTCCTCTTCAAAGACAGTTAGAGACTTTTTAATAGATTTAAAAAATGAGAACAAAACCATATTTTTAAATACTCACAATTTTGCTGAAGTACAAAAGATATGTGATAAAATTGGAATAATGAATACTAAATTATTAAGAGTATCAACTCAAAAGAATTTAAAAGAATTAGTATGGGGTAGGAAAACTGTTGTACAATTAGAAAAAGTTACAGATAATATTTTAAATGCTTTAAAAGAAGCATCATTTATAAATATTGGAGTATCTGGTGATAGATTAAGTTTCGATGTTAAAAACCCAGAAAAAGAAAATTCAAGTTTAGTTGAGGCAATTGTTAATGCTGGTGGTCGTATTCAGTATGTTACAAAGTTAGATCCATCATTAGAAGATACTTATTTAGAATTTTTGAGGGAGAATGATTAAGTTTTATTTGAGTTAATGATTAAGTTTTATTTGAGTTAATGATTAAGTTTTATTTGAGTTAATGATTAAGTTTTATTTGAGTTAATGATTAAGTTTTATTTGAGTTAATGATTA
>WRCI01000159.1 GCA_009784145.1 Methanobrevibacter sp. | reverse complement strand
TTTATTGTTAAAATTCCTGATAATTTCTTTACTTTAGTAGCTAATCAACATAGTGAGGAAAAGATAGCTACTGAAACTAAGTTAGAGTTAGATTATCCAAAAACTGATCTATTGTTTTATAATCATATATTAAATTTACCTGAATTCAAGGGCGAAGTTTTAGATGTTATAGAAAAAACTAGTTCTGAAAAAGAGAATACTAGTGAAATAGCTATTATTTTAGATAAAACTGCTTTTTATCCTGAAGGAGGGGGTCAACCTTCTGATATTGGTTATTTAATTATTGAAGGAGAAAATTATGAGGTAAAGCACACAGAAAAAGTTGGTGATGTTGTTTTACATAAGATTGTTTCTGATAGAGGCATAGATTACTTTAAAAATAATATTAAACTTATGGGGAAGACTGTTAATGGAATAATAGATTGGGATAGAAGAATAGCTCTTGCTCGAAACCACACAGCTACTCACTTAATAATAGCTGCATCTAAAAGAGTGCTTGGTAATCATATTTGGCAATCTGGAGCTCAAAAAGGTTTAAAACATTCTCGACTTGATTTATCTCATTATAAACGTATTTCTCAAGAAGAACTAAATGAAATTGAAAGAATAGCTAATGAACTTGTTATGGAAAACATAGCACTAGATATTAAATGGATGAACCGTGATGAAGCTGATAAGGAATATGGTTTCACTCTTTATCAAGGAGGAGTGGTTCCAGGTTCTGTAATACGTGTTATCAATATTCCTGGCGTTGATGTACAAGCATGTGCAGGTACTCATGTTTCTAATACTGGAGATATTGGTCTTATAAAAATAAACAAAACTGAAAGAATCCAAGATGGTGTTGAACGTTTAGACTTTTCAGCAGGAATTGCTGCAGTCCAATCAATGCAGACTAATGATGAACATTTACGAGATAGTAGTGATATATTTAAAGTAACAGCTGAACAACTACCTAAAACTTGTGATAGGTTCTTTAATGAATGGAAAGCTCAAAAAAATGAAATTGATAAGTTAAAGTCAGAAATAGCTAAGCTTAAAATAAGTAGTTTAACTGATAATTTAGATGAAATCAATAGATTAAAGGTTTTAAGACAAGTAATTAATGGAGATATTAAAGAACTTCAAAATATAGCTACTGATTTCACTGATAATGGGAAAGCAGACATAGCTATTATTGGGAACAATGAAGGCAAAATTGTTGGTGCAGCTTCTAAGGTAGCTATTGACAAAGGAATTAAAATTAATGAAATTATTAAAGAATCGGCTTCTGTACTTGGTGGGGGTGGAGGTGGAAGACTTACACTTGCTCAAGGTGCTGGACCAAAGGCTGATAAGATAGAAGAAGCATTAGAATTAGCTTTAGAATTGTTAGCTAATTAGAATTTATTTTTTTAATTATTTTTTATTTTTTTTAATATTTTTTTTAATTTTATTTTTTTAAAATTCTGTAAATATACATGTTTTTGCTTACAAATTGTTATTTTTTCTTGTTTTTTAACGATGCTTTTTTGTTTGGGTTTGTTTTCCTTTTTTTTAAAAACGTGTATTGATTTGGATAGGTGTTTTTGTTTAATTGGTATTCTGTGAGATTTTTGTTTTTGAGTTAAATTTATATAATTGCTTGTTCACTATAATAACTAGATATTATATAAGATATTGTTCTATATATAATTTATATAGCATAATTATATAATCATGTTATTATTTATATTTTTTATATATTAATTAATAGTTTATATAATATTATAATATGAAAAATATATAATATATAAAAAATTATTGTAAAAAAGTGATATATATTAAAGGGGATATTATTATGAAAACTAAAAAATTGTTTTCCATGTTGATAATAGCTATTATAGCTATATTGATGCTTACAGCTGTGTTGTCTACAGTGACAGCTGTTGATGCAGCATCTAAAAAGGTGAAAGTCACATGGGATGCTAATGGTGGTAAAATTGGAACAGCTAAAGTCGCTACAACCACAGTTACAAAAGATGCTAAAGTTGGAAAACTTCCTAAAACACCAAAACAAGTAAGTTATTCCTTTAAAGGTTGGTACACAAAGAAATCAGGCGGAACCAAGATTACAAAGGCAACGAAAGTGAAGAAAAAAGTGACATATTATGCACAGTGGAAAAGGGTTTTAAATGCTGAAGAAAAGAAATTAGCTGGTCAGTGGATAGGTGCTGTTTCTCAAGGGGTAATTAAATATTATTATTTCAAAAATGATGGGACATTCAAGAGTAGAGTAAACAAACCAGATCAATATTATCCTGTTTACATAAAAGGATTTTCTTATGTATGGCGAGGTAAATGGCAAATATCAAAGAACACTCTTTCTCTAACTGATGTAGAAATTGCAACTTGGAGTGGGAGTGGTCTTCATCCGAAGAATAAGCCGATAAATTGGAAAAATGATAAAAAACAAACTTTGTCTATGAATTTTGTAAAAAACTATTATAATGTTAGTGATGGTGGGATTAAGTATGAATATGGGGATGGTGTAATGATTGATAGAGTATTCTATGCTCCTCCTGGTGGAGGTCTGTACAACGGCGATTATGTGCCAACATGGATGTTTGAAGGTTGGTGAGATAAGCAAACTAATGATTAATTATTTTTTATTTTTTCAATTATTTTTCTTTTTTCATTTTTATCTATTTTTTTATAATATATTTAATAAAAATATATAAAATAGTAATATTTAAATAATATAATAATCATAATAATTGTGTAAATAATATTATTTATTTAAAAATATATGGAGGAAGCCTAATTTAATATCTAAATAAACATTTAATAAAGGATTTTTAAAAAATTATAAATATTATAGTAATTATAGTAATACTATAATTTATAGGTGAAATATAATGATAGCTATAACAAATATTTTTGGAAAAAACCAAACTACAATACCTAAAGAAGTAAGAAAAAGATTAGGCTTAGAAAAAAATATGATTATTGAATGGGATGTTAATGAAAAAAATGAAGCAATTTTAAGGTTTAGAAAAAAATATACAAAAGAGCACTGTGATTCTTTCTTTAATAGAATAGATGAAATTAAAAAAGAGATGGATCAGGGAAATAAGGTAAAAGTAGATGTTGAAGCGGTTCTCAAAAAAGAAGGATTATGAAATATATTTTAATAAAGATAGTTATGATTTTATTGAAAAGCTGAAAAAGAAAGACAGAAGTTTTT
>WRCI01000158.1 GCA_009784145.1 Methanobrevibacter sp. | reverse complement strand
TATAAAAATAATATTTGTAAAAGAATAAAGTTTATAAAATAAAATTATAATATTTATAAAAATAAAATTTATAAATTGTTTTAATAATAACTTTTAATTATATTTTAATTTATTCTATAACCTTTGTATTAATTTCGGTGTTTAAATGAGTGAAGACATTTCTAAAATTATTAATGAATTACATATCTATGAAAAAAAGCTATTAAAATCTCTTGAAGAAAATGAAAATTATACTCCAGAAGAAATAGCTAAAAACAATTCTATGGATATAAAATCAATTATGAGTGCAGCTGGATCACTTGCTTCTAAAGATATTATTGAAGTAGCTAAGTCTGTAACCGAATCTATAAAATTGACTGATGAAGGGAAAAAATACGCTGAAATTGGTCTTCCAGAAAGAAGAGTTTTAAATGTTTTAATTAATGAAAAAGAAATAGCTATGAAAGATTTAGCTAGAGTAGCAAAAATTGAAAATTATGAAATCAAAATTGTTATTGGTTGGTTAGTCCGTAAAAAATGGGCTAAAATTGACAAAGGAACTATTACAATAACTGATTTTGGTGTTGAGTTTAAAGATAAATTAGGTAATGATGAAAAACTTCTTAAAGTTCTTCTTGACAATACGAAAGGAAATAAAGATGCTCCACTAATAATTTCCAATTTTGATGATGATTTAGCTTCTGGATTAAAGCAATTAAGTGAAAGAAAAAATCTCATTGAAATTGAAAAAGAAACAATACACAGCTTTGAAATACTTGATAAAGGATTAAAAATATTAAAAAAAGGATTTACTATTCAAGAAGAAGCTACTCAACTTACATCTGAGGAAATTAAATCAGGTGAATGGAAAAATCTGAAGTATCGACCTTATGATATTAATGCAGAATATCCTGAAATATTTCCAGGAAAAGGGCACCCTCTTAGAAGAATAATTGAAGAAATTCGAGAAATATTTTTAAATTTAGGATTTTCTGAAAATAATGGTTCAATTTTAGAATCTGCTTTTTGGAATTTTGATTCACTTTTCCAACCACAAGATCATGCAGCTCGTGAAATGCAAGATACCTTTTATGTTAAAAATCCAAGTGAATGTCAGTTACCTAATGAAGATTTAGTTAACTCTGTAGCTACAACTCATGAAACTGGTGGAAATACAAACTCAGAAGGATGGAATTATAAATGGAGTAGAGAAATTGCAAAACAATCTGTTCTTAGAACTCACACTACATGTTTATCTACAAGATTTTTAAAAGAAAATCAACCACCTTTAAAGATGTTTTCAGTTGGAAGAGTCTTCAGAAGAGAAACAATAACTTATAAACATTTACCAGAATTCCATCAAGTTGAAGGTATTGTTGCTGCAGAGGACATCAACTATCAAAATCTTTTAGGAATATTAAAAGAGTTCTATAAAAAATTAGGTTTTGAAGTTAGATTTAGACCTGCTTATTTCCCATATACTTATCTTTCAACTGAATGTGAAGTTTACCTTGAAGAAAAAGAAAGTTGGATTGAACTTGGAGGTTCTGGGATGTTTAGACCCGAAGTTTTAGAACCCCTAAATATAAATGTTCCTGTATTAGCTTTTGGTCTTGGAATTGAAAGATTAGCTATGATACGTTATGATATTACTGATATTAGAATGCTTTATAAAAGTGATATAAAATGGTTAAGAGAGATTCCAATTGAAAATGGAATAAAATTAGAGTAATATAAACTAATTTTCCAACAATAAATAATTACAAACTAGTTTTCCACCAATAAATATTATAAACTAATTTTCCACCAATAAATAATTACAAACTAGTTTTCCACCAATAAATAATTACAAACTAATTTTCCACCAATAAATAATTACAAACTAATTTTCCACCAATAAATAATTACAAACTAATTTTCCACCAATAAATATTATAAACTAATTTTCCAACAATAAATAATTACAAACTAGTTTTCCACCAATAAATAATACTCTCCATCTTTTCTATTTATTGGTTTTAAAATACCCTTATTTTCAAGAGATAATAATATATGATACATTCTGAAATCACTTAAATGTAATTCACCATAAAGAAGAGATCCTTCTAAACTATATTTTGAAACAACACTATCTTTATCAACTAAATCTTGAATTATTTTGAGAGTTGATTCTTCTTTTTCATTTAAATCAGCTTTAATAACATCTTTTCTAGAATCAACAGCATTTATATCTTTTTTAGAACTATCTAACTTGATTTTTTTATTTTCATAGCTTATAAGATTTTTACTAGCTAATTCATTAAGTATTTCTCTTAATTCATGCTCATAAATACCAAGTTCCATTTTGATTAAACTTTCAGGTATTCCTTCTTCATATTCCCAATTGAAGATTTTTATTTGATTTAATACAATTTCTTCTTTTTTAGTAATAGTTATCATAATTTTTCCTTGAATCAAGAAAATTACATTAGTATCTTGAATGTAGTTCAATTAGAGTTTTATTTATTTTATTAAGGTTTTTTTAATTAATCAGGAATTTCTTTTAATTAATCAAAGTTTTAAATTAAACAAAATTTTTAAATTAAACAAAGTTTCTAAATTTAATCAAAATTTTTAAATTTAATCAGGATTCCTTTAAATTAATCAAGACTTTTTTTTAATTATTCACGATTCTTCTTTTGGAACAAGAAGATTGGCAGCTACAATTCTACAGATATCAGTTTTTGTAATAACACCTACAGGTTTTTTAGCTTCAGTTGCTAAAAGACCTGAAACATCTGCTCTTAACATGAGGTTTGCTGCATTTTTTATATTTTCATTAGCATCTATAGTGACTATTCTTGATGTCATAATGTCTACTATTAATTCTTTCTCATTTTTTTCATTATTTAATTGATTTAAAGCTCCAATTAAATCACTATGAGAAATAACGCCTGTAGGGATTCCTTCTTCATTAACTACAAATAGTCTTCTAACTCTATTTTTATACATTTTTTCAAAAGCTTCAATAGGACTTGTACTTTCAGTAATTGATATGATTTCTTTGTTCATAGCATCTTTAATTCTCATAATTGCACCTGTTCAATTCATACACTGTTGTTTATTATTTTATTTTATATTTAATTAATTTATTATAATTTTTATTCATTTAATTTATTATAATTTTATTCTATTATTTTATTATAATTTTTTTATTCTATCAGTTATTTCTTTTTATTTTATACTTTATTCTTTTATAAAATTTTTTA
>WRCI01000157.1 GCA_009784145.1 Methanobrevibacter sp. | reverse complement strand
TCCAGCTAAACCCCACATTTTATCAAAATGACATTCATCTACAAAAATAAATAATTTTTTATCTAAATATACTTGTGTGGTATTATGTATTGTTTCTAAAAATACATCTATGAATTTTAAAGTGTTTGTATTAAAATATCCCATGATTTGATCCATTTGTATATAGAGAACATCTTTATAATTAATATTTTTTTCAGTAAGTAGATAATTGCACAATTGATTGAGAATTGTTGTTTTTCCAACACCACGAAGACCCGGCATTACTATGACTCTATGACCTTCTTTTCCATCTAAAAAGTCATCTAAGTATTTTTTAACCTTGTAATATTCTTGCTTATATTTGAATTTTTGAGGTTTTCCAAGAGACTGTGATATTTTTACTTGTTTTGAATTTATATAATTAGCTAATTCATCTTCAAAAACCATTTGAATTCCTCTGACTTTAAATTCCTCTGACTTTATTTATTTTATACTTTTTTTATTTTTATTTTCATTATAGGATATATTAGATTTTTGAATTTAATATATCTATCATTTTGCTTTTAATTTTTTATATAAAATTATTATATTCTCTTTTATATATTTATATATAATATTATATATATTTATTTATATATTTGTATATATTTATATATATTTATATATATAATTTCATATAACTATATATACATATGTTTATATATTATAATATAATTTTATATATATTATTTTATAAAGAAGCATTTCAATGTTAAAAAACAAGAAATTAGTTATTCAATTTTTCAAAATGATACTATATGTTAGTTATTTAATTTTTCAAATACAATTAAAATAAAAAAAATAAATATAAAAAAAGAATAATTTTTTTGTCATTTAAAATAAATATTTATTACACTCAAGATAAAAATTAGATATAATGATAAAAAAGCAAACAAAAGAATATTCTAAAAAAGAAATATATAAAATTCTCCATCCTTGGGTAAAAGAATGGTTTGATAATACATTTGATGATTTCACCCCTGCTCAAAAACAAGCTATTGTAGATATTCACAATAACAACAATGTATTAGTTTCATCACCAACAGGATCTGGAAAAACACTTACAGCATTTTTATCAGTTATCAGTGAACTTACTACCTTAGCTGAAAAAGGAAAGCTTGAAGATAAAGTTTACTGCATCTATATTTCCCCACTTAAAGCATTAGATAATGATATTGAAAAAAACTTAGAAAGTCCATTATCTGAAATTGATAAAATAGCTATTAAAAATGGTACAACTTATAAAAAAGCTTGGACAAAAAGTAAAAAAAGTGAAAAAGGTCTTGGAATTAGAAAAGCTGTTAGAACTGGAGACACTAACCAATATCAACGTTCAAAGATGTTGAAAACTCCACCACATATACTTATTACAACACCTGAAACACTATCAATCTTACTTGTAGCTCCAAAATTTCGAGAAAAGTTAGCTAATGTTAAATATCTTATCATAGATGAAATTCATGCATTAGCTGAAAATAAAAGAGGAGTTCATCTTTCCCTATCACTAGAGAGACTTCAACATCTTATTGGAGGATATACTAGAATCGGTCTTTCAGCTACTGTTTCCCCCCTTGAGAAAATAGCTAATTTCTTAGTTGGATATGAATATGGAACTCCTCGAGATTGTTTAATTATTGATGTTAACTATCTTAAAGAACTTGATATGGAAGTTTTATCTCCTGTAGATGATATTGTAGTAGCAGACAGTGAAGAAACAAGACTTGCAATGTATAATCTTGTTGATGATTTAATAATGGAACATAAAACAAGTCTTATTTTTACAAACACTCGTCGTGGAACAGAAAGTATGGTTTATAACCTTAAAAAGATGTTTCCTGAAAACTACAGCTCTAACAATATAATGGCTCATCATTCTTCTCTTTCAAAAGAGCTTCGTCTTCAAGCAGAAGATCACTTAAAGCAAGGAAGTTTAAAAGCTGTTGTTTCATCAACTTCACTTGAATTAGGAATCGATATTGGGTATATAGATTTAGTAATATTAATCAACTCTCCAAAATCAGTATCGAGGGCATTACAGAGAATCGGGAGAAGTGGACATCAGTTACATGAAAAATCAAAAGGAAGAATTATTGTAACTGATAGAGATGATATGATAGAGTGTTCTATCCTTCTTAAAAATGCTAAAGAAGGTAAAATTGACAAACTAAAAATAACTCACAATGCCCTTGATGTTTTATCTCAACATATTTATGGAATGAGTATTGAAAATCCATGGGATATTGACTATGCTTATGATGTTATTAAAAAAAGCTATTGTTACAAAGATTTGAGCAGAGACGATTATGAAGATGTTCTTAGCTACCTTGCAGGAGAATATGGAGAACTTGAAGAGAGATATGTATATGCTAAAATTTGGATCAATTATGATAAAAATCAATTTGGAAAAAGAGGTCGTTTAGCTCGAATGCTATATTCAACCAATATTGGAACTATACCAGACAGCTCAGCAGTAGCTGTAAAATGTGATGGAGATATTATTGGAAGGATAGAGCAAGATTTTATGGAAAAGTTAAAAAAAGGAGATACATTTGTCCTTGGTGGTGGGATATACAGGTTTAATTATGGTAGAGGAATGACAATAAATGTGTCTCCAGCTAGTGGACCTCCAACAATACCTTCATGGTTTTCCCAGCAACTTCCACTTGCATTTGATTTGGCTATTGATATTCAACGTTTTAGAGGATTTATAGAAGGAAAATTTAAGAAAAAACAATCCAAAGAAGAAATTATAGATTATATTAATGATTATCTTTATGTAGATGAATTTGCAGCTAACTCAATATATGAATACTTTAAAGAACAATATTTTTATGCACAGATTCCTAGTAATAAAAAATTATTAATTGAATATTATACTGGTTTTGGTGGAAGGAAGTTCCTTATATTCCACACACTTTTTGGAAGGCAAGTAAATGATGCACTATCTCGGGCAATTGCATATATTATAGCTAAAAAGAATAAAATTGATATTACCATATCAATTTCAGATAATGGATTTTATCTCTCTTCTGATAAAAGAATGGGTGGTCTTGAAGCATTTAAACAATTAAACCCAACAAACTTCAAATCAATTCTTATAAAAGCAATCAACAAAACAGAAACTTTAGCTAGTCGTTTCCGTCACTGTGCAGGCAGATCTCTCATGACCTTGAGAAAATACAAAGGAAAAGATAAATCTGTAGGAAGACAACAAGTA
>WRCI01000156.1 GCA_009784145.1 Methanobrevibacter sp. | reverse complement strand
AATTAATTTAGCTGTTCCTTTAGCTAATGCTGGAGTTAAAATACTTGGAACTCCACATGAAAGTATTGATAGAGTTGAAGATAGGGAAAGATTCACTAAAGTTCTTAATAAACTTAATATTCCTCAAGCACCTTATGGATTAGCTAGATCCTTTGCTGATGCAAGAGATGCTGCTAAAAAAATTGGTTTTCCAGTTTTAGTTAGACCATCTTATGTAATTGGTGGTCGAGCTATGGAAATTGTTTATGATGATTATGAGCTTAAAGAATATATGGAAGAAGCAGCAAGAGTTTCTCCAGAACATCCAATTCTTGTTGATAAATTTTTAGAAAGTGCAACTGAAATAGATGTGGATATTTTATCAGATGGTGAAGATGTCTTTATTGGAGGAATTATGGAGCATATTGAAGAAGCAGGTATTCATTCTGGCGATTCTGCATGTGTAATGCCTCCTCAAACAATTCCAGAAGATGTTCTTGATGTAATAAGAGAATATTCTCATAAATTAGCTATTGAACTTGGTGTGGTTGGTTTGATGAATATTCAATATGCTGTTAAACTGGATGAAGAATATAAAGGAGTAAAAGGTAAAGTTTACATAATTGAAGCTAATCCAAGAGCTAGTAGAACAATTCCATTTGTTAGCAAAGTTATTGGATATCCTTTAGCTAAAATAGCATCATTGCTTATTATTGGTAAAAAATTGAAAGACTTTGGTTTAACAGATGAGATAAAAATCGATCATGTTGCAGTTAAAGAGTCAGTTTTCCCATTCTTAAAACTCCCTGAAGCAGATGCAGTACTTGGTCCAGAAATGAAATCAACTGGAGAAGTTATGGGAATTGATGAGAATTTCGGACTTGCTTTCTATAAATCTCAATTATCTGCTAATATGGATTTACCTCAAGAAGGTACTATTTTTATTAGTGTAAAAGAAGAAGATAAATCTAAAATTCAAGATATAGCAGAAATTGCTTCAAGTATTGGCTTTAAATTAATAGCTACCCCTGGAACTGCAGATGCAATTAGTGGTGTTGATGTTGAAAAGATTAGTAAGATAAGTCAAGATTCCCCTAATGTTAGTGATAAAATTTTATCTAAAGAAGTTGATATGATTATTAATACTCCTTCTGGAAAATTATCTGCTGCTGATGGTTATAAAATTAGACGTTTAGCTATTGAACAAAGAATTCCTTATGTTACTACATTGGCAGGTGCAAGAGCTGCATTAAATGCTATTGAAGCTATTAAAAATAGTGAATTAAAAGTTAAACCATTAATTGAATATATTGAAGAAATTAAGTAATTTTAGTTTTTTCTTTTTTAATTTCTTTTTTTATATTTTCTTTTAATTTTATTTGTATTTTTTTATTTTATTTATTTTATTTTTTTTTATTTTATTTTTGTAGATTATTTTTATAGATTTTTTTTATTTTATTATTTTTATATAAAATATACAAGTATAGCTTACTGCTATATATTTTCACAGTAGTTTCTTTCATTCATGTTTTTGGATTATTTTATTTTTAATAAATTGATTATTAGAAAATTATTTTTCATTTAATAAATCATAAATATAAGTTCAAACATACTAATTTTTAATGATAACAATAGCTAATGGAACAGTATTATATGGACAAGATTTAGTAGCTAAGAAATCAAATATCTTAATTGATGATGGGAAGATAATTGAAATTTCTGATACTGTTAATGAAGGAGAAATTATTGATGCTACAGATTGTATTGTATGCCCTAGCTTTTTAAATGCTCATACACATATTGGAGATTCTATTGTAAAAGATATTGGAGATGGAAAATCTATTGAAGAGATTGTCAAACCTCCAAATGGATTAAAGCATCTTGCACTTTCAAATTCTTCTGATGATGAAATTATTAATGGAATGACTCAATCAATGTGGGATATGCTTGAAACTGGAACTACTCACTTTATTGATTATAGAGAAGGTGGGTTAAGTGGTGTCAAATTATTAAAAGAAGCATCTAAAAATATTCCTATAACTCCTATCATTCTTGGAAGAGATGATAGCTTTTACGGAGAAGATCCTGATTTGCAAAATGTGAAAATTGCTATAAAAAAATTATTAAAAGTTTGTGATGGAATAGCTCCAAGTGGTTTTGGTGAAATAAGTGATGAAGTAGCTATTTTAATAGTATCTGAATGTGAGAAAAAGAATAAAATATCTTCAATTCATGTTGGAGAGTATGAAAGTCTTCAAATAGATTCTTTAAATAAAACTGGAAAGACTGAAATTCAAAGAGCAGTTGATTGTGGTTTTAATCAATTAATTCATTGTGTCTCTCCAATGAAAGATGATTTGGATTTAATTGTTAAAAATAATAAAAATGTTGTTTTGTCTCCTCGTTCAAATGGAACATTTTCTCTTGGAATTCCTCCTCTTTTAGATTTTTTGAAAAAAGGAATAAAACCACTTATTGGAACTGATAATATAATGATAAATTCTCCTAATATTTTTAGAGAATTAGAATATACTTTAAAAGCTATGAGAGCTTATTATAAGACTTTTGTAGATCCTGTAGAAATTCTTAAAATGGCAACTACAAATATTACTGTGGATACTTCTATAAATGATAGTTCAAATACTTCTGTAAATGATAGTTCAAATACTTCTGTAAATGTTACTGTAGATGCTTCTATAAACACTTCTATAAACACTTCTATAAACACTTCTAAAAACATCAATACTAAAACATCAAAATCTATTAATGCTAATAAAAAAGGAGATTTTGGAATTATAAAAAGTTATTCAATTGAAGAAAAAATTAATAAGTCAATTATTGAAGAAGGTCATTTTGCAGAACTATTTATATCTAAAAAATTATCAAAAAATCCTTATCTTAGTTTAATTAATAGGACTGAAAAGAATGATATAAAGTATCTTATTAACAAAAACGAAATATTAGAATATAATTAATAATTTTATGTAATTTTTTAGTATATTTAGCTATTAAACTTTATAACATTTTATTATATTAAATTTTATAAGATATTTTATTATATTAAAACTTATAATGCATTATAATAAGATATTATAGATTATATAAAATTTTATAGATATTCAATAAAATATTATTATTAATCATATAAATTTCCATAAATCTCATAAAAAATCACTTAATAAATTTTTTAGTACCATTAATTATTAAGTGTATTATGAATCATTGTTGGAAATATTATATAGTATAAGATACATATAATATTAATAGCTATACTTATAAAATTTCATATATTT
>WRCI01000155.1 GCA_009784145.1 Methanobrevibacter sp. | reverse complement strand
TTTATCTTTAAATGGTAATAAAACAACTTTACATATAAAAGGATATCGTGGGATATAATCACCGATAGAATTAGAAACACCTTTGACTCCATATACTATATCTTCTTCTTCATCTAAAAATATACAATGTTTTTTTAATTCTTTTATCAAAACAAAAGTTTTTTGAATATGCATCTTCCATGAATTTATTAATTCAAAACTTTCTGAATTTAAATCAGTAGATTTGAGATATTCATCAATAATTGATGCATCTTCCCATAATTTTTCTCTTATTTCATAAACATCATCAAGGTTTAATCCCTCAGGATTTGTTGGGTGATTAAAACCTTCAATAATATTGTATTTATCATTTACAAAAGACAATAGTCCAAGCCAATTTTTGAAAAACAATTTTCTATCTTCTAAATCTAAAAAGTTACTTTCTTTCATTTTTTTCACCTATATACATTTATAATATCTATTAATAATCATCCAATATACAATAGCTCCAATTAAATAAGCTATAATATCTAAATAATCAAAAACACTATATGGTTTAATAAAAATTGCAACATATTCCCAAACAAATGATATCAATAAAATTACAACTATTAAAACATAGAAAGATTTAAGTTCATAATCAATAAAAGAAAGACAAATATTAATATAAGCTAAAATTAGAACACTGGCTAAAAAATCATTGAAATGATCATTGAAGATTATAGTTAATATTCCTAATTCAAGGTTTTTTAAGAATAATATGTTTATTAATGCTAGAAATATGGTAATAATAATTAAATAAATATTTAATCTATTATTATGATTTTTAATAAGATTTTTTAGCTTTATAGCTATTAAATTATAATCTATCATTTTTCCTTAAAAAGAATATAATTAAATTATATACAACTCTTTAAACACTATTAAAAGTATGCTAATACAATAACTGCAATTATTATTGCAAGTGCAATTGCACAAACCATCCCACAAAAATTATCTTCCATTATATCACCATGAAGTTATATTTAATTATTTAATTAATTATTTAATTAGCTGGTTATTAAATATTATCAATTGATTAACATTTTCAATTTTCTAGTACTTAATAATATTTACAGTAAATTTTTTAATCATCTAAATAAATATCAAAACCTATTCTAAGCCATTTGCCATGAAATTTTTTATATTTTATTTCACCAAATACCAATTTTCCAGCATCCATTAAGTTAGCAAATACTTCATTATCAACCATTGGAATATAACCAATTTTATCCCCAGTATGTTTGACTAAGATAGCTTTTTTATCATGAGTATTATGGGGTTCACGATAAAAATTTAACCTATCTCCAATTTCTAACTTAGGTTCTATCTTTTCAATATTTTCTACATAACTTGTACCTGCTATAGTAGAGTGTAAAAGAAAAATTTTTTCAGAAAATGGATTTGTTAAACCAGTGTTATTTATAGCTCTAACAATATCATTTGAATTTACTTTTTCAATATTTCCCATACTACCACTACCATAGCTATCAACTTAATCAGTTCTATAAGAAGAATGATTAGCAATATACTTATTTTTACAAATCATTTGATAGTTTTTAACAAATTATCTAACTTTTTTTTATAATTATCGAGAATTTCAATATTATTAGCTAAATCCTCTTCAAGAACTTTTTTATTTTTTTCTAATTTTTCATCATCATTGATTAAATCCTTTTTATTATATGGATAAGAACTTTTTATATCATCAATTTCTTTATCAATTAATTCAGAATAGATTTCTAGTAAATTAATATCATTTTTTAGTTTATCTATACTATTTTCACTATTTTCCTCAATTGTTGTACTAATATCTGAAGCTAAAACTTTTAAAACTTTTATTTTTTCTAAATTTCCATCTTCATATGCATCCATCACTTGAAAAAATAAATCTTCTTCTTTTTTGCCAATATTATCATTTAAATCAGGATGTAATTTTAAAATTAATTCTTTATAAATCTTTTTAAGTTCAATACTATCTTCATTAGAAAGAGTTTTTAGTTCAGATCTTTTTAAAGCTATATTAAGTTCAGCTCCCTTTTCTTCTAATTCTAAGATAAATTTTTCAAATTCCACTTCTAGCTGATTTTTAATAAATTCCAAATCAACTTCTTTTTCTAAGTTTATTTGTTTTTGAATAAGGGCAATTTCTCTTTTTAATTTACGAATATTAAGTTTTGTTTCGAATATCTTAAAATCTAAATAACCTAATTTTAACATATATGTTGTTTCTATATTTTTACATTCATGAAATATTAGTTGATCTTTTTTAGCTATTTTTTCAGTTAAGATATCTCTAAGTTTTTCAATAGCATTCTTCAGATTTAAAAATTCTGGATGTATAATTAAATTGTTCATAGTATAATCTCTTAGAATATAATAATTTCTCTGTTAATTAGATATATAGTATTAAATAATAAAATAATAGTATAATAGACTAATAGGATAATGAAAAAATAGAATATATGATATAAAATTATAAAATATTATTTCTATCCACTTTTTGATTAATTAAAAGCCTGAAATTTACTTGTTTTTTAAAGAGGTCGATTTCGACACCTTTAAAATTAGGATTCTATATTTAATATTACTATAATAAAAAAATATATATTAATATATGTGTTCAATATCTACTTGATCTTTAAACCCCTCGAATTCGAGGGGTATTGAAACTTGAATTATGAATTCAATGCCAAAATTCAAAAACATTTACTACCACAACTTTGATTTATTTAACTCATAAAATTTATCTGGATGTCTATCAAAGTAAGGACTTGTATCAATTTCAATAATAGCATTTTTAACTTCATCTCTTGCAATAATCTGAATCTTTTCATCTTCAGTATTATATATTCTAGGAATTAATTCTACAGTTTTTTCTTCTCCTAATGTTAGGAGCATTATAATTGTAGTAATATTTCTTAAAAAAGCATAATTTGTTTCATGAATACTCAATGCTAATCTAATCCTTGGAAGAATATATTCTCCTATATCATATAGTTCTTTTAGTGCATCTTCTGCTAATTTAGAGTTATTATCATTTAATGCATTTCTAGCTGTTTCAATTAAAAATTCAATTCGAGCATCTCTTTGATAGTCTGAAATTATTTCATTAGCTGTTTTTTGTTTTTCATCATCATCTGAATTCCAATCTGCTATAACATTAATAGCTAATTCATAAGGCATGTCTAAAAATATGGGAATATAGAAAAGTTCACTTGTTAAAACCAGCTCCTTTGGAATATTGTCTAAGAACTGATTGAATTTAAGTCTTGAAATTTC
>WRCI01000154.1 GCA_009784145.1 Methanobrevibacter sp. | reverse complement strand
CAACTTAAGAAAATTTTCTTAAAAATTTGAATACAATTTAATTAAATTTTTTAATTTACATTTAAATGAAATATCAAATCATTGCAAATATAAAATAAATTTTTTTTTAAGTTGACAGAAGTGGTTATCCTTATTATCCTTTTTAATATTATCAACATATTCAGCTAGAGTCAAATTTATTAATTTATATTGTGGTATTTAGTGAAATGTATAACGAGTATTTATTTTTGGATGAAAGTGGCAATCTTGGATTAGATAATACAAAATTCTTTATAATAACTATTTTAAGGTTATATTCTAGTGAAGAATGTTTGAAATTTAAAAGTTTAAGAACTCGAATTTTAAAGAAAAAATTTAAGAGAGAACTAGCCAATCATAATGAAATTAAATTTAAACAAATGTCTAATGATTTTAAAATAGTGGCATTGAACAACATTAGTGAGTTTAATATAAAATCATATTCAATGGTTATGGATAAAACGCATATCTTAAATAAAAAGTTATTAAAAGAAACAAACAAAAACAAAATTTACATGGATATGATTATAGAATTGTTGAAGTGTATGGATTTAAATTCTAGTTATGTTTTGAGAATGGACAAATTTTTGCCAAGAAATTTTATTGAAGATTTTAATTATAAATTTTTTAATTCAAAAGAAATTCTTAATAATGGTTGTAAAGTTTTTCATAGTAATTCAGCTAAATATTTAGGAATTCAATTTGTAGATTTGATATCTGGAAGTTGTTTTCAATCATTTGAAAGAAATAATCATATTTTTTTAGATATAATCAAAAATAAACATAAAATTTTTTATTATAAGAGAAATAAGTTGTGAGAATGGGATGATCTTTTTAGAATACTTTCTAACTTATAAAATAGTTTTTGTTAGTGTTATAATATTATTTCTAATACTCTATATCTAAAATAATATGATGATAATTATATATCGAAATATTTAAATATGTAGATTTAACTATATTATCATATGAAAAATACTAAAATTTCTAATTCTTCTAATAATATTTTATTTGATACAAATGATAATAACTCAAAAATAAAACTAGAAGATGAACTAGATGGTGAATCAGTTAGTGAATTTTTTAAAAATTTTGAAAATAAAGCAAAAGATTTAGATATTTTTAAGGTTGGATATACAAAAATTGAAACTAAAAAAGCTAACTCTGAAATAAGATATGAAAATATTATTATATTAGCTATTGAAATGGATGAAAATATTATTAAAACACCACCTAGTGAAAAAGCTAAAAATTTAAATAAGGAGTTTTACGGGAAATTTAGAAAAGTCACAGAAGATTTATCAGAATATTTGGAAACTAGAGGATTTAAAACACAAATAGCTTATCCTAATGAAAAATTATTGGATTTACCTCATTTAACTCAAAAAGCAGGTTTGGGCTGTGTTGGTAAAAGTGGATTATTAATAACTCCAGAATTTGGATCTAAAATTAAATTATCTGGTATATTAACTTCAATGGTTAGTTCTATTTTTAATCAACCTAATAAAATTAATACAATTAATAAAACTAATAAAAACGATGATGATAATGATTATAAATGGATAAAAGATTATTGTAAAGATTGTAAGGATTGTATTGAAAATTGTGAAAGTGAAGCGTTGATTAAAAAAGATGATATGAATATAGCTGAATTATTAGAATCTAAGTGTATTGGTTCTGAAGAAGGATGTACATATTGTATTGAAAAGTGTCCATTTAATGAAAAAGGTTATGAATTGGTTAAAAAAGAATTACTAGAAAGATATCAAAAAATTTGAAAGTAAAATACTAAAAAATCATAGATAGCTTAAACTAAAAACTATAAGATGAACAATACCAAAAATTACAGAGGGAATTAAAAGAATATAATTTTTTAACCAAAGTCCGTAAATGAAAAGTAAAAAGTTGGGACAATCACCATTCCTAAGATAATTATCTCTGGATTGAGTATTTCAAGGCAGTAAAGTATCCAAGTTATATAATAAATTGTTAAAAAAAAACAATAGCTATTTTAATATAAGAAATTTTATTTTTCGACCTATGTTTATTTACTAAAAGATTAGAAAAAGAATAATCAAAAATAGTTATATAATCGACAAAGAACACCTTAGAATGATATTTGAAAACAGTTTATTCATAGAAGTGAATCAAGAAACATATTAGAAAAATTGGATAAATGAATTTTTATAAAATTATTGAAAAAATTTAGGTAATTAACTATATATTAATAATTTATATTAAATTTTGATAGCAATTATCTCATTTTTTTATTCTTTATTTAACTATCCTTATTTTCTAAATGAAATTAATAAGAAACACATTTAATCTGTCTGATTTTTGTATATTCTCATTGAAATGAAGTAGGCAACTACCATAATAACAAAACACCAAGTGAAAGCTATTAATATATCATTTCCAACTGGATTGGAACTTAATAAAGAACGCATAGCATTGACAATTGGGGTTATGGGTTGGTTTTCTGCGAAAATACGAACAACATAAGGCATTGTTTTAGTAGGAACAAATGCTGAACTGATAAATGGTAGCATAACTAAAGGATATGCAAATGCAAGACCACCCTCAGCAGATTTTGTAATAAGACCGGGAATAACTGCAAACCATGATAATGCAATTGTAAAAATTCCAAGCATGGCAATTATTACAACCCATTCCAATATTCCTGCAGTTGAACGAAATCCAATAATAAATGCTGCAAAAATGATTATGGACAATGAAATGGCATTGGAAACTAGAGATGTCAGTACTTGTGCCCATAATATTGATGGGCGTGACACAGGCATAGAATGGAACCGTGCCATAAGTCCTTTTCCTCTATCATTAATCAATCGCATGGCTGTATAAAGTGTGCCAGTCAGCATAGCCATCGCTAGTATCCCTGGTAACAAGTAATTAACATAGTTATCTGTACCCACATCTATTGCACCACCAAACACATAAACAAACAGCAGCATTAACATAATTGGCTGAACAAGGACTTCCATAAGTGATTCTGGACTACGTAGGAAGTGACGCATATTACGTCCAAATAGTATCCAGGTATCATGTAAAAATTTCATTAGCTATCCTCCTTTTTACCAACGATTGCAAGGAAGATTTCCTCTAGACTTGGCTGTTTTTCAATGTATTCAATTTTTACTGGTGGGAATAGCTTTTTAAGTTCTTCAAATGTTCCGTTTGCAATTATTTTTCCATCATTCAAAATTGCAATTTTGTCGGCAAGCTTTTCTGCTTCATCTAAATATTGTGTAGTTAATAAAATTGT
>WRCI01000153.1 GCA_009784145.1 Methanobrevibacter sp. | reverse complement strand
TTCTGTTCCATCTTCTGGACCAGTTCCATTTTCTACTTCATTACCATTTTCTGGTTCAGTATTGTCTTCTGGGTCTGTTCCGTTTTCTGCTTCGTTTCCATTTCCAGATCCATTTCCGTTTTCTGGATCAGTTCCATTTCCAGGTTCGTTACCGTTTTCTGGTTCTGTTCCGTTTCCAGGTCCATTTCCGTTTTCTGGTTCTGTTCCGTTTCCAGGTTCGTTACCGTTTTCTGGTTCTGTTCCGTTTCCAGGTTCGTTACCGTTTTCTGGTTCTGTTCCGTTTCCAGGTCCATTTCCGTTTTCTGGATCAGTTCCATTTCCTGGGTCAGTGTAATCTCCAGGATATTCTTCGTCATCTTCTTGGTTGTTGTTTCCACCTAAAATAGGAGGAATTACATTAACTTCGTTCATTGAGTCAGGACCAGTTCCAGTTATATCATGTCTGATTGGCACACTTCCTTCACCAGTTACAAAAACTGTTGTTCTGAAAACATGTGTGCTTCCTTGATAACTGAATTGGTAGAAAAGTGTGAATTCTATACCTTCAGTGGGTATATTACCAGTAGCTACAATTCTCCATTCATCATGATTACTAGAAATGATTCTAATTTCAAAATCATATCCTTCTCCTCCAGCTACTGTAATTGCGTCGTTGTTGGCTGAAAGTGTCATCAAATCTTCTTCAAATGAACCCCAACCTTCATTAAACTCTTCTCTTTCACCAAAAGCAATATTGCCAGCATCAGCTGCAACAACACTAGTTAATGAAAAAGTAATTAATGTAAAAAATAATACAATGCTTATTATCTCTCTCATGAAAATCACCTCTTTATAGAAAATAATCTATTATATTTTTTGAAAAATTTTATTTTCAATAAATATAACTTATTTTTACATTTTAATTGATTTAAAGCACAACAAGAGAGTTTGTTGTTTTTTAGTGACTAAAAATATTTTTATCTCAAGAACTTTTTCAAGTTTGAGTATTAATTATTTTTGCCACATCATAATATGTTGTAACTAGTATATAAATGTTCGCATTATACTCAATTCAATATCAAAAAATTATAATGTTGGATTTCAATTTAATTAAAAATAAAAAGAGTGTAATGTTAGATTTTAATTTAATTAAAAATAAAAAGAGTGTAATGTTAGATTTTAATTTAATTAAAAATAAAAAGAGTGTAATGTTAGATTTTAATTTAATTAAAAATAAAAAGAGTGTAATGTTAGATTGTTATCCAACTAAAAATAAAAAATTATAAAGTTAAATTATTATTTGAATAAAATAAAAAATTATAAAGTTAAATTATTATTTGAATAAAATAAAAAATTATAAAGTTTAAAAATAAAAATTATAATGTTAGGTTTTCATTTAACTAAAAACAAAAAATCATAAATTATCTTAGATGCAGTTACTGCAGTAGAATCTCCAAGTTTGTTTGTAGCTACTTCCACTAAGTCCAACCCAATTATATTCTTTTTAGCTACTATTTCAAGTATTTTTTCTATTGTATTTGGTGAAATTCCATTAGGTATTGGATTTCCAACTTCTGGAGCATATAAAGGATCTAAAACATCAATATCAATACTTAAATAAACTGGTTCTTCATTATTAATTTGATTTATTTTTTTTTGAATAATATCAAAGTTTTCTTTAGTATCTTTTGCAGTAAAAATACTTATATTATCTTCTTTTTCTACAAATTCTTTTTCTTCAAGACTTGTAGATCTAATACCTATTTCAATTATTTCTTTTGGATTTAAATCATGAACTCTTTTCATTACTGTAGCATGAGAACATTTTTCACCTTGATATTCATCAATTAAATCCATATGTGCATCAAGATGAATAATAGTCATATCTTCAATATTGTAGTTATTAGCTTTACTATTGGCTAATGCTTTTATTGGAGCTAAACTTATACTGTGTTCTCCACCTATAATAATAGGGTTAATATCAGCTTCAAGTAATTCTTGAACTGTTTCTTCGAGAATAGCTAATGTTTTTTTACAATTTCCATAAATAACATTTATATTTCCAAAATCATAAAATATTTCTTTCAATTCTTTGTTATATGAAATATTATATTTTTCAAAGCCATAAGATGCTTCTCTAACTGTTGTTGGTCCATATCGAGAACCTGGACCATATGAACTAGTACTATCAAATGGAACTCCAATTATTCCCCAGCTATTTCTTTTTACTTTTTCTATCTCTTCAGAATCTTCTGAAAAAGCAAATTTCCATGGTTTGTAAGTATTAAAAAGCATATTATATCCTATATTTAATTATTTTATTTTTGTTTTATATTTTTATTTAATTTTAACTATTATAAATAAGTTATAATCATATTTTAATTAAAAAGAAAGTTTTATATATAATATTAATCATATTATTGTATAAGTTCGATTAAGACCTCTTAATTCTGGAGCCGCATTAAGTGGCTAAGCTCTTAAATGAGTAAAGTGATTAGGGGGTGTCGGATTTTTTTTCTTTAATATTTATACAATTTCTATTTTTTATTAATAATGTAATTAAAATAAACAAAATTAAAATAATTTAATTATATGAGTACTATTAAAATACTGGCAATAGTACTCTGGAATTTTAAATTTATCAAAAAATAAATATATTAGATTTATAAACTAAGTTTTTTTAAGTTAATAAATCTATAAATAAAATATGTATTTATCTATTTAACTCTCATTATTTTCATGTTTCCAAGAGCAGTGATGTAATCTACTTCTACACCTTCAACTATCTGTTCTTTGAGTTCTTCAGGAATTGGAAGTTCTAAAGTTTCATAGTTTTCCATATCCATTAGCTGAACTTCAGCACCCATAAGAGCTAATACTTGACCTACTCTTTTATCAATAATTGGAATATCAATTTTAGTATCTACAGGTTTAACAATACTTCTTTTTTGATTATCAAATATTCCCACAGCTTCAAGTCTTGCTTTAGCTGCTCCATGTTTACCAGGAGATGATGTTGAGAGACTAATGATTTTAGAAGCTTCTCCATCTAATATTACATACTTACCTATTTTTAAAGTTTTTACTTCTACAACTTTCTTTGACATTCGTTTTTCCTCCACATATATATTTTATAATTTAGATTAAAATTATATACTATTTTAAAATATTTAGCTAATCATTTTAAATTACTTAATAATTCCTTTAAATTATTATATTTTCCATATTATTATATAATATTTATACTTTTTACATTATTATATAATTTTTTTTATATTTATTATAATAATTATTTTAATAAATTTTTTATTTATTATATTTATATATTATAATTTTTTTATTTTATATTATACTATTTGTATTGTTTTAATTTGTAATATTATA
>WRCI01000152.1 GCA_009784145.1 Methanobrevibacter sp. | reverse complement strand
TATTTTATCTCCTACATCCAAATCATCAACGTCTTTATTAGATATAGGAGTTTGTATTTTTTTCATGGTCTCAATTTCTCTTATTAATATTCACTTTTTCCATAATATTTAATTACTTTATAAACCATAAATAAGTATGGTCACCAACCTATATTTCCATTATCTTAAAATTAAGATGAGGAGATTGATAATACTAAGTGATAATAACAATATGTATTTAAATATATATAATGTTAAATTTTTATCCATAGCATCACCTCCCTCTTATTTAATAATAATGAAGAAGACCATTGTGTGTGGGCTTCCTCATTTAAAAAAATTCAACAGTCGAAAGGTTGGTGAAGCATAATATAAAGTATGATTTTTTTAATATTTAAATATTACTATTAAGTAATATTATATGATAAACAGAAAAATTTAAATAATATGAACAATGCATATAAAATTAGTGTGTGGGCTAGAGATTCATTTGAATCTCTTCTTCATTTTTTTTCTATAGTTTGATTAGTTATTTATTCTATAATCAATATTTTTCTTATTTTAGCTCAAAGTAATTATAGTATAAGTAAAAATTTTATATTGAAACACTTCATTGATTATTTTTATTCTCTATTTTTTATGCTATCTCAATTTTCTTGATGCTTTTTAAAATTTAGAAAATGTTCCTTAGTAAACTCAAATTAGTATTTGAATAGTTTTTAACAGTCATATTTACTTTATTTTCATTTTTACGGGGCAAAATAAATAAATAATACTATAGCAATAATAAAAATAATAATCATTAAAAATGTTTCCAAATCTTTTTTATCGGAAATTTCATCATTATCATTATCAAGAAAATCATTTTCTTCGTTATCCATTTCAAGTATTTCAGAGAAATTTTGACCACATTTAGGGCAAAATTTATCATCTTCAGATAATTCTTCCCCACAGTTTACACAAAAGTCTTCACAATTATCAATATCAACACAATCACAATAATTATCTTTTTCATAAGAACTGTCATATTTTTTTATTTCATCAGTTGTTGTTTCTTCCATTTCTACAAATCGTGAATCTTCATAGTTTGTGTTATAATTTATAATAGCTAGTAAACTATTTTTTTTCTTTAAAAAGGTGAGTAAATTTGAAGTAGCATCAAAATTTTCCTTTTTTAATTTTTCATCATTTTCCATTTCTTCACAGTATCCATGATAATAGTTAATTATTCCAGTGAGAAGATTAAGACATAAAACTAAATTGCTCAAAAAAGGTTTTTTAGGGAAGTAAGACACACCAGAATTCAAAGCTGGATTTGCATCAATACCGGATTTAGGTAAATTACTTTTATTAGCTTTGGATTTTAAAGAATCTACTAATACATATATTTCATCACAGTAATTTGCAATTATATTAGCAATTTCATCACTATCCTTCTTTTTTAAAATATCAACTGCCTCATCAAAAGCTTCTATCATACAATGACCTTCATCAAGGTCATTTATATCGCCTGTCCAATATTCAGCTAATTCAATGTAAAATATTGACTTGTAATCATCCTTTTCAATAAAATCAATTTCAGAAAAATATTTAATCACATCTTCCCATCTTTTATCTTTAATAGCACTATCTAATAATGTACTATTTTCACCAATTTCTGACTCAAAATTTAATCTCGATCCACAATTTGAGCAAAAAATTGAATTATCTTTATTATTTGTTCCACATTTCTCACAATATGTCAAATTAACAACCTCTTTTTAGCTATTAAACATTATTATGTCGGTTATATTATTATTTTAATTATTATAGCGTTATTTATCTATTATAGTATTATTTATCTATTATAGTGTTATTATATGAATTATAAGTATTTATTTTAATTATTATTGTTAAAAAATAATTTTATTTTTATATAAATTTTATATTTTTATAAAATATGAAATGTTTTTATTATTTAATAAGTATTTGTATAAAATATTATATATGTTTTAGTAAAATAAGAGAAATACTGATTAATAAAAGAAATATTGATTAAAAAGAGAAATATTAATTTAAAAATAAGAATAATCCATTTTGTGAGTGAATAATCAGAAAAAATAGGTATATGAACTATATAAAATAAAGTATAAAATTATTTTATGTCCAAATTAGCCTTAATTTCGTCAAGAGTATCTAAAAATTCAACCATATGATTGTGCTTAATATGATTCATTAAAATGATTCTAATTGCTTTAGGATAAGATGAAACTGAAACCATCCATCCTTCTTTTTCTAACATCTTAGCTAAATCATCAGTGGGGATTTTTGGATGGTTAAAACTAACTATATTTAGTTTAGGTTCTACTGTTAACTCAAAACCTTCTTTAGAAAGTGAGTCTGCTAAAAAGTGTGTATTTATCATACATTCATTAGCATTTTCCCCATAACCTTCTCTTCCCATATATTGCATAACTGCCCAAGTAGCTGCAACTGGAGCTCCAAGACGAGTCCCTACTAAAGTAGATTGTTCTTTTGTGGTTAAATATGGTGCCTCAACTGCCATAATTTCTAAATATTTTTTATCTCTAAAAAGAATACAACCAGAAGGAATTGGTGCAAGACCCATCTTATGAGGATCTACTGTAATAGAACAAACACCATCTAATGAAAAGTCAAATTTAGGTATTTCATACCCTAAATCTTTTAAAAATGGAATTGAAAACCCTCCAAAAGCTGCATCTACATGAAGATAAATATTATTTCTTGTAGCTATCTTAGATAAGTCTTTAATTGGATCAATCACTCCTAATTCTGTTGTTCCAGCTATTCCAACAATAGCAATAGTATTGTCATTTATATTGTCTTTAACAGATCCAATATCTACTTGATAATTTTCATCTAAATCTGCTTCAACTAGTTTTAAGCTAAGAACATCAGCGGCTTTTTCAAATGAGAAGTGAGCCGACTTTGGAACAATTAGCTCAGGAACAATATATTCATCAGCAGCTATGTTTCCTATATTTTTTTCTTCTCTAGCTAAATTTCGAGCAGCTCTAATAGCCATTAAATTAGCTTCAGTACCGCCCGTGACAATATTGCCATAAGGTTTTTCAAGAGAAAGTAGTGAACCAATATCATTAATAACTTCTTCTTCAAGAGATTGAGTTCCTTCAAAAAGACCAGGATCGCCCAAATTAGAGTCTAAAAAATCATAAAATACTTTTTTAGCTAAAGAATTTGCAGATGTACACATAGATCCTAAAATTCTCCCATCAGAAAATTTTAAATCCTTTTCTTTAAATTCAATTAATTCTTCTAAAATTTTCTCTTTTTTTATTGGTTCTTGATTCATTAAATTACCTTTAATATTAGAAAATAAATTAAAATACTTTAAAATAATTATAAATTAAAATA
>WRCI01000151.1 GCA_009784145.1 Methanobrevibacter sp. | reverse complement strand
TTTCACTCTTGAAGGAAATGCTGTAAAGTATAATGCTGGTGCTGGATTAGATCTTAATATACAAAAAGCAACTGTAATAAACAACATTTTTTCAAATAATAATGGAAATGGAATAAGTATAAAGTCTAGTAACTACAATGCAACTGAAAATTTAATTGATAACAATATAATTTCTAATAACAAAGGAAATGGTATTGAATTTAATTCTGGAGGAAATAGTCAAAATGAAGAATATTCTGCTTCGAATAATATCATATCTAATAATTTAATATTTAATAATAAGAATGGTATTGTTATTAATAAAATTTCTCCTAACCGTCAAGGGTTAGAAGGTTTTACTGGATCTATTGTAGAAAATAATATTATGACTGGAAATAGAATATTTGATAATATTGAAAATGGTATAATAATCGATGCAAATAAAAATACTGCTGATGACAATATTATTTTTGCTAATGGTCAATCAGGTATTGTTAATTCTGGTAGTAATAATATTGTAACTGGTGGCAATATTTTATTTAAAAATAGTGATAGTGTTACTCCTCCAGTCACTCCTGTTAGACAAAGTACAACAGTTACTATGGGCAACTTTAAGGGAGTATATAATAAAATTGTTACTCTTTCAGCTACATTAAGGTCAGGAAATACTCCAATTAGTGGTAAATTAGTTTATTTCTATGTTAATGATAAACTTGTTGGTGAAGGAAGAACTAATGCTAACGGTATAGCTACTTATAGGTATAGAGTTGCTTCAACTGGCACATTAAAAGTTAATGCATTTTTCCATGGGGATAGTCAATATCTAGGTAGTTCTAAATTAAACTCTAATTTAGTTGTTCCTAAAATGTCTGAACTACATATTAAAAACACTGCTTCTGTTAAATCAAGAAATATTAAGGTAAAAAATACTATAGCGAATCTTGGTCATAATAGAGGAACATTTAAATTAACTTTCAAGTTACATAAAAACCTTAAATATGCTAAACCTTTAGTGTCTACTGGAAAAGTTAGCTTTAATAGCAAAACAAGAGTTTTAACTTGGACTGTTAATAATTTAAGACTTCATAATACTAAGGCAGCTACAATAACCTGGAATTTAAGAGCTAATAAAAAAGGAACTTATAATATGGCTCCGACTTTTGTTAAAAATAATTCCATTAAATTGTTGTCTAATAATAGCTTGAGTGTTAGAGTGCTAAGTTGAAAGAGAAAAATAATTGTAAAGTAAAATAACTTTTGATATTAAGTTGATTTATCTTTATTTAAATCAATTTATTTTTTTATTTTTCTTAGAATTTGAATCTTTTTAACTTTTTTTTAAAGCCATAGTCAATTATAAATTTTGCATTAGTATAATGAATGAATTGTAAATCTAATAAAAATAAAAAATTTAATAAAAAAGAAAATTATAGGAGTAATGATATTATATATAGTAAAAAAACAAAATTTATCCTTATAAGTGTTTTATTAGTACTGATTTCCTCAATGGGAATGGGTATGATTGTTGCCCATGATACTGGTTCGCCACATAGTCATGGAGACGAAGTAACAACTGAAGACACAAAAAAAAGTACTAGTAATAGTAAATCATCTTCAAGTAATAAAGATAGTAGTGAGAGTTCCAGTAATAGTGAATCTTCTTCAAGTAATAAAGATAGTGGTAGAAGTTCTAGCACTAATAATGATAAAAAATCTACTAGCAGTAGTGGTAATAGTAATACTAATACTAATACAGCTAATATAGCTACAAATGGAACAAATCAAAGTAATGAAACTAAAAATCAAACAAATAGTTCCATTAATGATACTTTAACTGAAGATTCTTCAAATGATTCTGGAATTTCTCTGAATACTATATTGATAATAGTAATAATTGCTATTGTGATTATTGGAGCTATTGTTGTTATATTGAAGATGAGAATACTCAAATAACTTGTAAAATCTACAGGATACTTACTAAAACTAAATATTTAAAATTTATTAAATTAGGAGAAATATTATGCATTTACCTGATGGAATGCTTCCTTTAGATCAAGCATTAATTTATTGGATAATTGTTATAATCTGTTTGGGAATTTTTTTCTTTAGATTATCTAAGTTACAGGAAGATCAAAGAGTCAAAAGATTAGTTTTAACTGCTATACTAACTGCAGCTACAATAGTTGTTTCAGCCATAACAGTTCCTTCCCCATTTGGAATACCTATGCACTTTTTTTTAATTCCTCTAGTAGTAATAATATTAGGGCCATTCAGTGGAATAGCCGTGACATTTTTAGCTTTATTAATTCAAAGTTTAATAGGGCATGGGGGATTAACAGTCATAGGACCAAATACATTTGCAATAGGAATAACTCTTGGTTTATCAGTATATGTGATTTATAAAATTATTTCAAGGTTTAATGATAATGCTGGAATTTTTACAGGAACTTTGCTTGGAATTTTCATAGGAGCATTGAGTCAAATTTTTATATTAGTAATTGCAGGCCTAGCTACATTTGAAACATTGTTACCAATATTTACAGTATACTATTTATTCATTGGAGTTATAGAAGGTTTTATTACAACTTTCGTAGTTTCACTTATTGATAAATTAAAACCAGAAATTTTAACATTAGAAAAGGTTTAGTTTAATATTAGATTAAAGTAAATGAGGGTTTAAAAATGAAATTTAAATTTATAATATCACTTTTAATATTTTTAATATTATTAACAGGAATGTCTGCAGTTAATGCTCATGGTGTTGATGTAACAGAGGATACTATGATTATTGTAAATGAGACAAATGCTATAGAAACTAAGAAGCTTGTTGATAGCATGAACCTTGATATTAAGGTTTATAAATTTACAGTTGACGGCGATGTTGAACATACACTTGAACATGCTTTAGAAAATCCAAATAAAATAATATTAGCTGTAGCATTTCAAGATGTAGTTAATAAATTTGTAACAGAACATCCAAATGTATCTGACAGAGTTTTTGCTGTTGGAAATAGTGAATCAGAAATTAAAGAAGGTCTTATAAAGCTAAATGAATCTTCTAATAATCCTGCTGTAGATAGTATGAATATTGATTACACTACTATCATTTTAATAATCGTTATTATAGGACTAATTGCAGGTATTGGAGTGTTTTTATTAAAAAAAGATAAATAAAATTAAAAAAGGTAAATAAAATTAAAAAAATCAAATAGAAAATATAATTAAAGTCAAAGGAAATGTGAAATAAAAGTCAAAAAGGAGATATTAATGTTAAATAAATTCAAAGGACTATTTTTCTTATTATTTGTTTTATTTATAGTCATTACTAGTTGTACTGTAGTTTCAGCTCATGATGGAGATGTCCCACCAGAAATCACAGTTATAAACCCAATAAATAACCGAACCGTTAGTGGAACTGTTGATCT
>WRCI01000150.1 GCA_009784145.1 Methanobrevibacter sp. | reverse complement strand
TATAAAATAACTTAAAAAATTATACAAATTATAATAATATAAAAAATTATACAAGTATAAAATAACTTAAAGATTTATACAAATTATAGTAATATAAAAGTATTATAAAAATTACAATAACTTAAAATAATTGATATTAATCTAAAATACTTAATATTATGATTATTATTAATGAGGATTATATAATGGAAATAGAAGGAACCATTACAACAGGTTATGGAAAAGGAGCATACTTTTTAGGACAAGATTTCTATAAATCAAAGTTCAATGAAATATGTGGATTTGTACCATTTCCTGGAACACTTAATATTATTGTAGAAGAAAAATATTTAGATGATATTAGACAAATAAAAACAAAGTGTACTAATGTTATAAAGCCAAAAGAAGGTTTTGGTGGAGTTAAATATATTAAAGCTACTTTAAACGATAATATAACTGGAGCTATTGTATTTCCAGATAAAACTACTCATGATGAAAATTATTTAGAATTTATAGCTAAAGATAATCTCAGAAATAAGTTAATCTTAAAAGATGGAGATAAAGTTAAAGTAAAAATTAACTTATCATAAATTAACAATTAGAAAGTGAAATTATGTTAAAAAAAGCATTGAAAGCATTAAAAAATGGTGAATTCATTCTTATGTATGATGATGAAAAAAGAGAAAGTGAAACTGATATGATTATAGGAGCTGAATTTATAGGTGGTAAAGAAATAGCTACTATGAGAGAAGATGCTGGAGGATTAATTTGTTGCTGTATTCACCCTAACTTTTGTGATAAACTTGGATTACCATTTATGACTGATATTATGGATGTAGCTAAAGAAAAATATCACATTCTTGGAGAGTTAACTCCTAATGATATTCCTTATGATGAAAAATCTTCATTTTCTGTTTGGGTTAATCATAGAAAAACTTTTACTGGAATAACAGATAATGACAGAGCTCTTACAATAAATAGTATGGCAAAAATGTGTGAAGAAGGGAGATTTGATGATTTTGGATTAGAATTTAGATCTCCAGGTCATGTGTCATTACTTAGAGGAGCAAATGGTCTTTTAAAAAATAGAAAAGGTCATACTGAAATAAGTTTAGCTATGGGTGAAATGGCGGGAATTACTCCTGTTACAGTAGTCTGTGAAATGATGGATGGAACTACTTGTGAAGCTAAATCTGTATCTGATGCTGAAGACTATGCAAAAGAACATGGTCTTATTTTCATGGATGGAAATATTGTTATTGAGGAATATTTAAAATAATCCACAATTCAAATTCAAGGTATTATAACAAATAAGGAGAAGTTATAGATAACTATTGGGATGAATATAGTAGAAACTATAGATAACTATCTAATAGACATGACAAAGGTATAGATAACTATTGGGATGAATATGGTAGAAACTATAGATGAATATATCTTGGAATATCCAGAAGATATTCAAAAAATTTTAAAAAAAGTTCGGAAAACTATACAAGAACTAGTTCCTGATGCAAGTGAAAAAATAAGCTATGGAATGCCTACTTTTTACCAAGGAGAAAATTTAGTTCATTTTGCTGCTAATAAAAAACATCTTGGATTTTATCCAAGTTCAAGTGGAGTAAAAAACTTCAAAGAGGAATTGAGTGACTATAAAACATCTAAAGGAGCTATACAATTCCCTTATGATAAACCAATTCCATATGAACTTATTAAAAAAATAGTCAAGTTTAGATTATATAGTACTCGATCCTTGATTTGAAAATAATGATAATCTTAATATTTGTTTAAGATCTTTTAAATTGGATTTAATCAAACATTATCCGATATTTCATTTTGATTATTATTTTTAAAACTTTCGTCCAGTGGATATAGTATAAAATTTAATTTTTGGTACTGAATTTTCTAGTTATATTATATAAATTGATAATTTTCATACAAAAAAAAGACTGTCAAAAACTTGGGGTTTTTGATTTTTGTTGGCTTTTTACCAATTTGGTGCTACACTATATCGTATAAAAAAATAAAAATGTGAATAATGATTATAGTATGAAACCAAATTTTTGGTATGAAAATTATCAGATTATATATAAATAACCATGAAATTTAGTGCAAAAAATTGAGTCCTCCACTAATAAATAATAAAAATATAAAAAGATCAGAGAAAATATAAAAAAAATAAATAATAGGAACCTCATTTAAAGATTCCTACAATAATAAAATGTTTCAATATTCCTTAAATATTACCCTATTAAGCTAATAATCAATAAACTATTGCTAATAATCAATAAATTATGATTAATAATCATGTATTATGATTATTTTACTTTTATTTTCCGACTAGCATCAGATTTGTGGAAAGTTTTATCTCCAGCATATTTAGCTATGAAATTAACAAGCCCTTTAACAGGAACTTTTTTAGTTAAAGTAGCTAAACCTTTAGTGTTAGTTTTGGCTTTACCTAAGTACTTCTTGTTTACATAAAACTTAACAACTTTTTTAGCCATTGCTTTGTTTTTATGGTTTTTCAAAGTAGCTTTTAAGGTGGCTTTCTTTTTGAACTTAGCAGAGAACTTAGCTAACTTTGTAGTGGTTTTGTCTTTAGGTTTTAAAGATAAAGTTTTGGAATTGCTTTTAGAGTGAGTTGTATCTTCTACGAGCTTAACTTGAACTTTATGAACTTTTCTTGTTTTAAAAGTATATTTAAAAGTAGCTACACCTGCTTTATTTGTTGTGGTTGTGGCAACTTGCTTATTATTTACAAAAAGACCAACTTTTTTATTGTCTAATAGTTTGCCATTTTTATCACGAGCAGTAACTGTTATAGTATTCTTTTTATTAAACAACGGTTTAATATTAGTAACAACAAGTGCAGTAGTCATTTTACTAGCTTTATATTTAACTATAGAGCTTTCCTTATTTAATATAGCTGTAATTGTATTATCTATACCAGTTAATAACACATTAAACTGTATTGCTTTTCGACCATCAATATTAGAAACTAACTTATTATTAACCATAATAGCTACTGTAAAAGGACTAAATTTACTTGCCGCATCCGCAACATTGTTAGTTCCATTTAAAACAAATTTATAGTTAATAGCTAAGTTTTCATCAAAAGAACGAGTTAGACTAGCTACAGATGTACTAATACTCATAGTGTAATAATTGTTTATATTCACACCAGAAATTAAGTTGCGTTGTGGTCCATTATTAGATCCCCACCAATTATAATCAGCAATAATACGACTAGTACCATTCATAAACAACTGATAATTACCAGTATTATCTGCAAAACGAGAATAACTAACAGTTGCATTAACTAAACTAATAGGCCAATCTTCAACATCTTCATAAATATTAAAACTAATTCCTACTTTAGCTCCAGTAAAAGTATTACCAACAATAACAACATTAGTCATATTAGAAGTAACTCCTTCATCAGCAT
>WRCI01000149.1 GCA_009784145.1 Methanobrevibacter sp. | reverse complement strand
TTCTCAACTATTCCATCTTCAGTTATAACAAAGTCTTTTCTAACTCTTCCAAGAGTTACAAATAGAGAACAAGTTCCCCTATCAAACAAATGATGGTAAGGAGCACCTTTTAATCCAATACTTCCAAGATTTGCAACAAAGGCAGAAGCTTGCATTACATCAACTCCCCTTAATGATTTAGGCATATGTCCAATAATTATAAAAAAATCAAACATCCATATAACAAAGCTAATAATGAACTTTGGAAGTTTCATTAGAACCCCAATAAAGTCTCCTGCTTCATCATCAGATGATTCTTTAACACCTTTAATTTCTTTAGTTAATATTTTTCTAACATCCTCAATATTTGAATCTCTCTCAAAAGTTGAAACAGTTGTTGATTCTTCACCTTCATCTGAAAATTCTTTTTTAAGTACATAACCTATAACAATATTATGTCTTTGATAAATAGTCTTATTTGCAATAAATCTATTTAAATGCGGTCTAAGAGCAATAACTCGAACTAAAGCAGCTATGAAAAATTGGTTATAACCATATTTTTCAATAGATTCTCCTGTTTCATTATTATTATTTAATTTAAGCTCTTCATTCTTCTTATTTAGGTATTCGACTAAACTATCCGCTTCATAAGTAGCTTCAAAATAGTTAGTTGATGCAACACGAGTCTTCATTAAATAAGGAAGCATCTTATGAAAAGGAAGTATTCTTTTAATTTTGTATCCATCCCAACGTTCGCCTTTTTGTCTTTCACGTTTGTAAGCTCGAGGTTCAGAAGAATTTGAATTATCAACTTTATCTTCTATTTTATTATTGGTGTTATCATTAGTCATATTAATCAAACAAAAAAATTTATTAAACTTATTAAAAATTAAATTAAAAATTATAAAAAATTAAATTAAAAATTATAAAATATTAATTAATTTATTTTAATAATATATAAAATTTAATATATAATCATTAAAATTTTTATAATAATAGCAATTATACTATACTTTTATAATAATAACAATAATATTATATAGAAATTATAATATGATTTATAATAATAGAATATTATACTATAATAAAAATTAAAGTTTAGAGTATTCATTAGCTAAATCTCTTTTAACTTCACCATATCTTTTTAAAAGAACATCAAATAGACCATTAGATAATTCCTCAAAATTATTATCTAAATAATTTAATCCAATTTCAGTAATCCCTTTTTTTGTAGCTGTCATTTTAATAATCTCATCAGTACTAATATTATTAGTATCTATTTGAATCAAAGTTCCTAAAAGAGTTTTAGTAATTATTTCTTTAGTTTTATCAGAATTAATATTATTTTCAGATTGTAAACTAGCTATTTCTGCTAATTTATCAATGATAAGAGAAATAAAAGCAGGTCCGCAACTAGCTAATATAGTAGCTATCTCCAAGCTATTGTTATTGCCCATATAATCTTCAATTCTATCTTTTGAAAAATCATCAATTAACTCAATATAGCTAAATTCATTGAATATTTCTTCAACAAACTCTTTATTTTCATTTGAAGTATACTTATTATGTGAAATTAATGTAACACCTAATTTTTCAATCATTCCTGAACTTCCAAACTTAAATTTTTCATATTTTTCATTGAAAGTAGAAATAATAGAAGGAATTACTTGACTAACTGAACCTTTATAAAGGTTAAATATATTATCAAAACTTAAACCTGCGCAAACATGAATAATATGACAATCATCATCAAGGTATGGGGAAATTTCATCTAAAAGGTTTTTAAATTCAGGCGTTTCAACAAAGATAAATAATTTATAGGAATTTTGAGCTAAAAAAATATTATCATCAGTAATGAGTATATCTGGATATTTTTCCTTCAAATCATTTAATTTAGCTATTGTCCTATTTGAAACAATCATTTCATTAGAAGGAATTATATTTAGTTTCAAGATATTATTTAATATCATTTTTCCCATATTTCCATAACCAATAAAACCTATTTTTTTCATTCAATACCTCAAATTAATAGCTATATTTAAGATTACCATATTTTACTGAATATATTCATTATTCTATCTTAATTAATATTCTATCTTAATTAATATTCTATCTTAATTAATATTCTATCTTACTTAATATTCTATCTTACTTAAATATGCTCGTTATTCTATCTTATTTAAGTATGGTTTATCATTTAAATCAATTTTTTTATTAGCTATAAAATCAATTATAGTTTCATTAAACCACTCACAATCTATTAAATTCCACAAATGAATAGCTCTATAAACACTAAAAATTTTAGCAGAATTAAACTTATTTTTTATTAATCTTGCTGATTTAGCTACTTTAGGATATTCTTTAGTACCATATAAAACTAAAAGATTAATATTTTTATTATTTCCATTAACTTCATTGATTTCATTAACCTCATTAACCTCATCAATTTTACTACCCTCATTAACTTCATTGATTTCATTTACTTCATCAATTTCATTAATTTCATTTACTTCATCAATTTCATTAAGTTCTGGAATTTCGAAAGCTAAAGATTTTTTTGTGATTAAATTTAAATTTTCTGATTTATCTATTTCATTAGAATTGATTTTACTTATAGAACCCTTTACTTTATCCAAATAGTCTTTTGATATACCATATTCCGCCAAATATCCTTTAATAATAAAATCTGGATGTTTTTTATCTAAAATATCTATCTTTAATTTATCTAAAGTTTCTAATATTTCTTCAATATTATTCTGATTAATATTATTATAACTTTCTTTTAGATTCACTCCACTAACAACTGCAGAATCGATTAATTCAGGATATTTAGCTAATAAATATAATATTATCTGTCCTCCTAAAGCTATTCCCACTAAATGAACTTTTTTATAATATCCATTAGCATATACTCTTTTTTCTTCAATTAAATCCTTTATAATTTCTGAAGATTTGCTAATGGAAAAATCATCCTCAAAAAAGCTATTTCCATGATTTGGAATATCTAAATAAATACAATGGTAATTAGAAAAGTTCCTTTGTTTTTCCCAAATCCAATTACTAAGTAAATTACTATGTAAAAATATAATTAATTCCTGATTATTTTCCCCTATTTCTTCATAATATAATTTATTTTTTAATTTACTCATTAAACACACTTCATGAAAATATTATAATCTAAATACTACTATAATTAGCTATATTATATAAAACAAGTTAAGTATCTTAACTAAATCAAGCATTATTTATTTTAATTTTTATAATATTAATATTTTTATAAAAAATCATCTAAAATATAAAAAGATTATTTAAAGTATAAAAAATCATCAAAAACTTTCAAAAAAATAAGGTAAAAATAGAGATATAAAAATAAGAATATATAAGTTAAAATAAAGATATCTAAACTAAAATAAAGATATCTAAGTTAAAATAAAGATATCTAAACTAAAATAAAGATATCTAAACTAAAATAAAGATATCTAAGTTAAAATAAAGATATCTAAACTAAAATAAAGATATATAAGTTAAAATAAAGATTCTAAACTAAAAT
>WRCI01000148.1 GCA_009784145.1 Methanobrevibacter sp. | reverse complement strand
TTACTAATCATTATTGCATTATTACTTTTTAAAATATATATTTTTTGGTTTTTTTCATCTAAAAAAGATTGATTCATCTTAAATTTCACAATAAAAATAATTTCACACATTGATTATAATTTATAGGGGATAGTGTTATTTTTTTTAAAATTAGAATATTATTAGAATTAAAAATTTTTAGTTAATAGTGAAAATTTAGTTGATATTAAAAATTTATTTAATAGTAAAATTTTTACTTGCTAGTGAAATTTTAGTTAATAGTAAAATTTTTAATTTTGAAATTATTTTTTTATATCTTAAAATATTTTTTAAGAATAAAATATTTCAGTTAAAGGAGTAATTTTATTTAAAAATAAAAATTTTATGTATAAATATAAAAAATAGATTCATTAAAATAAAGAATAGGTTTATTAGAATAAGAAATAAGTTTATATGAAAAATAATTAAAAATAATAAATTTATATAAAGAAATAGTAAAAAATAATAAGTTTATATAAAAAATAATTAAAAATAATAAGTTTATATAAAAAATAATTAAAAATAGTAAGTTTATATAAAATAGTAAAAAATAATAAAATATATTAAAATTAAAAGAAAATAGAAGATATTCAATAATATTAATCTTCTAATATTCTGATTAATCTTATTTTTTCTTTTACATCTTTTAAAGCACTGATTTTAGATATAGATTGTTGAATTTTTGTTTCTTTAGCTTCATGGCTGACAATAATAATAGGAGCTAAATTATTTTCTTGGCTTGTTTTTTGAGTTATTGATTCAATACTAATTCCATTTTTATTTAGAATTTCAGTAATATCTTTAAGTACTCCTGGTTTATCAACAGCAGTTAAGCTAATATAATATTTTGATACAATGTCATCTATACTTTTAATTGATTTAACTTGGGAATCTACTGGACCATAGCTAATTCTCTTATCTTCAGTAAAGATAATATCAAGACAATCACCAACCACAGCACTTGCTGTAGCCATCCTTCCAGCTCCTTGACCATATAACATAACTGGTCCTACAAAATCACCTACTAAGTATATGGCATTAAACACATCATTAACAGATGCTAATAAATGAGTTTTTGGTAAAAATGTTGGATGAACTCTAATTTCTAATCCTTCATTTGTTTGTTTAGCTATTCCTAATAATTTAACAACGTAATTTAATTCATTTTTAGCAAATTCTATATCTTCGGGAGTTATTTCTGTAATTCCTTCAAAATAAAATTTTTCTTGAGGAACATATTCTCCAAATCCAAGTTTAGTAAGAACTATTAACTTTTGAGCAGTATCATGACCTTCTATATCAAATGTTGGGTCAGCTTCTGCATAACCTTTTTCTTGAGCTTCTTTCAAAACATCTTCAAATGCTAATCCTTCTTTACTCATTTTTGTAAGGATATAGTTAGCCGTACCATTCATTATTCCATAAATAGCTTCAAAACGATTAGCAGCTAAACATTCATTAAGTGGATGAAGTACAGGTATTCCTCCCCCAACACTAGCTTCAAAAGAGAATCGAACATTATTTTTCTTTGCTGTTTCCATTAACTCTTCCCAGTGTTTAGCTATTAGAGCTTTGTTTGCAGAAACTACATGTTTCCCATTCTCCATAGCTTTTAATATAAATGTTTTAGCGGGTTCATATCCTCCAATCAATTCAATAACAATATCTATATCATCATTTTCTAAAATCTCATTAACATCAGTAATTAAGATGTTTGGATCGATTTCAACTCCTCTATCTGTTGTTATGTCAAGATCAGCTACTTTTATCAAATTCACTTGTTTTTTACATTTTTTAGAAAGTATATTTTGATTTTTATTAAATATTTCAACTACTCCAGCACCTATTGTACCAAAACCAATAAGACCGACGTTTATTTCATTTTTATCCATTAAATTCTCCCCAATTGAGCATTAATTAGATGTTGTTCATTTTTATATAAGATTTTTTTATATGAGATTTTTTTAAATTATTTTAATTTTTTTTGACTTAATTAATTATTTTTGTGCAAACTATTTAATTCTTTTTGTCATGGATTTATTTTCAAAATTTTATTTTCCTTTTTATTATTTTTTAACAATATTTTATTATTATTACATTAATTTTCATTTAAAGGAATATTTTTTAGTTTTATAAATTCATCAATAGATTCTCTGGTTGTTCCAACAACTATTCTATAGCTTTCTTCTTCTTTTTTTTCTTTTTTGTTAACTGTTTTTTTAGATATTTTCTTTAAAACTTTTTCAACTTTTCCTTTAGCTATTATTTTTTCACCTTCAATAGCTTGACCAGCATAAGTATGAGTAAATGATACAATTTCGTCAATTTTTCCAATAAAATCAATATTTTCTCCTGTGAATTTAATATCTTTATCTATAAATTCAAGAACATTTAAATCTTTAATTTTATAAGTAGCAGGATTATCAAAAGAAGATAGTGCATTTTCAATAGTAGCTTCGATTTTAGCTATTCCCACACTTTCATATCTAGTATCTCCCCAATTTCCTTTGATTTCATCCCAATCACGAGTAGCTAATATATCGAATAATGTCCTCTCTATTACTCCTCTATTGTTTTTACGGTTTTCATACCAACAAAATTCTTTTTTTGATAAACTAGAGTCTTTCATTCTTTTATTATAAATTTTTTCCCAATAATCATCTTTTATAGAATTAAGAGTTATTTTTTTTAGCTTTTTGAGTTCGTTGTCTTTATTTTCATCAAATACTCTTAAAGTATAGTCATTTATCTTATCATCACTTAGCTTAATTTCAAGTTCTTTATCTTTATACTTTTCAAAGGTTTTCATAGCTTTTCTATGATTTTTAAGACCATATACTACAAAATCTATATCTGAAACCCCAGATTGTTCAAGGTTTGGGAGAATAGACCCTGAAATACCCAAGTCTTTATAATCAATTTTAGCTATATAATGGAAAAAATCAGCTACTTTTAATAATTTTTCTATTATGGGATTGTTTGAAGGGGTTTTCATTTCTTGTATTCTTATTTCATTCAGCCTTTCTTCTGGTTTGATAATTTCTTTAACTTTTTTTAATGGAACTCCCATCATTTCCACTTGACTAACATCACAGAAATATAAATATTCTGGATGATTTTTTTTTAGATAGTTATAAGCTTCTTCTGATGTAACTTTTGAATACTTTTTCCCATTTTTCTCTCGGTCTCCATTCTCGTCTGGAATATATCTTAAAAATGAGATAAATCTATCTTCAGGGTGAATATAATTAGTAGATGCAAAAAATAAATCATCTGTTGTATAAATGAAATCTCTTGTTCGAACTTTCAATTATATGCTCTCCTTTTAAAGCTTTTAATATAATAATCTGGTTTAAATCTTTTTTTATATTATATTTGTATTATATAATTTATATTATACTTGTATTATATAGTTAAAATATAATTTTTATAAAATTTATAGAATTTATAAAATTTATAGAAATTCTATAATAATATTATAAAATTAAAATATTATTATAAAATATTATTATAAAAT
>WRCI01000147.1 GCA_009784145.1 Methanobrevibacter sp. | reverse complement strand
GTAATGTTAATGGTGTTTATGGTGGAAATATTGTTTTAACTGCTACTTTAAGGTCTGGTTCTACTCCATTGGAAGGCAAAACTGTGACTTTTTATGTTAATGGCATTTCTGTTGGCACTCGTGTTACAGGTTCTGATGGTGTAGCTAGCTATGTTTATACTGGTGGTGCTGGTACTTTTGATTGGAGTGCTAGTTATGCTGGTGATGCTAATTATACTAATTATACTAGTTCTAATGTTACTTTGGCTGTTGATAAGGCAGACACTGTTCACAGTGTTAGTAATGCTGTTGGATTCCATGGTTATGGTATTGTTTTAACTGCTACTCTTAGGCATACTAGTGGAGTATTAGCTAATCACATTGTTCATTTCTATGTTAATAATCAGCTTGTTGGTAGTAATCATACTGATTCTAATGGTGTGGCTAGATTTACTTATGTTGGTAATGTTGGTACTTATAGTTGGAGTGCTACTTATAATGGAAATGAACTTTATAAATCATCTGTAGCTACTGCTAGTTTAGTTATTAATAAACTAAATACTATAATTACTAGTTCTAGTCCTAGCTTTACTGGTACTTATGACAAAAATGTTATTTTGAGTGCTACTTTACGTGATTCCTATGGCAAAGCTCTTGATAATAAGGAAGTTCAGGTCTGGGTTAATGGTGTGAAAGTTGGAACTGTTAGAACTAATATTGCAGGTCTTGCTAGTTTTAGTTATAAAGTTGCAAAAACAGGTAATTTAGATGTTAGCTTTAGATATGTTGGGGAAAATAGTCACATTGCTAGTTTTTCAAATAACAATAAGTTAACTGTTAAAAAACATTCTAAAGTGGCGATTAGTAATAAAATTAAAAGATCTAAAGGTTCTTCTACTTTAACTTCTACTATTAAAAATAGCGGACCTGATAAGTTAACAGCTAAAGTTACTTATAAATTCGCCAAAGGATTAACTATTGGTAAAGTTACTAGTAAATTAGGTAAGTTTAAAGTAAATAAAAAGAAAAGGACAATTACTTTTAACCTTAACAACTTTAATAAAGGTAAAAAATTATCTAAACTTGTTGTAAGATTTAACACTATTGTAAAAGGTAAGAAATATGTTACTAATAAGGTTACTAGTACAAACACACTTAGTGTTAAAGCTTCAAATAAGTGATTATTATAATTTGAAAAAAATATTGGTAAATTTGGAAAAATGAGTGATTGATATCTTTGAAAAAAGCATTGGTAAAAGAAATGCATACTTTGAAAGAAAGTATTGGTAGATTTGAAAAATTAAATAATTGATAGATTTGAAACAATTTGAATTAAATTATTTAGTTAGGAGAGATTAATTTTTTTACTCTTCTATTTTTTTATTGTTTTGTTTATTACTAAATTTATATATTTAGAATAAATTTTTATTGATATAAGAATTTTATTGATATAAAATTTTTATTTTAAAATTTTTATTCTATGTTCATTAAAAAATAGTTAAATTTAAATATTTTTTATTATAAATATATATTTTAACTATTTAATAATACACGAAATGTTTAAATTTTTTAAATATTTATAAAATTTTATAATTATTTTTTTAAGTATTTATTATTATATTATTATTATTATTATATTTTATTCATTGAATAATATATATGAAGGATATTTTTTATGAGCTATATATCGGTGTGTGGAAATGAAAATAATTAAAAACAATAATCATAATATTTTATTTGTTTTTTTAGCTATTTTGTTTGTTTTCACAGTAATTATTAATGTTCCTAATGTTGATGCAACTAATTATACTGTTGATACTAATGGTAATGATAGTGCTGGAGGCATTAGTAGTCCTTTTAAAAGTGTTGGTCGGGCCATAGATGTGACAAATAATGGTGTTGGTGGAGACAATATCACTATCAATGCAGGTACTTATAAGTCAAGTGAAGGACACAATGTTAGTAATTTAACTATTTCTAAAAATGTGAATATTTATAGTGCCAAGTATTTAGGAAAATCTGGATTAGATACTATTTTGGATGGAGAAAAAAAGGGGTGGTTTTTTTATATCAATCCAGGAGTCACTGTAAATATTTATGGAATAATATTCAAAAATGGAAATGGAACTCTGGGTGGGGGAATATCTTCAGATAGAGGTGTTTGCAACCTAAATAATGTTAGTTTTATTAATTGCACAAGTGCTTCTGGTGGTGGGGCTATTTATGTTGGTGATGGAAGTATTAATATTATAGCTTCTAATTTTGAAAACAATACTGTTGGGCAGGATAGTAGTGGTGGGGCTATTTATGTTGATGGTGGGAGTGTTAATCTTATAGCTTGTAATTTCACTGCTAATAATGCAAATGCAGGCGGTGCTGTTTTTATTTTTACTAATAACAATGTTGAAATAGTTGATTGTATTTTCAAGAATAATGTTGCTAATAATAATGGAGGAGCTATTCTTTTTTTTAAAAGCAATAATGTTAGAGTGAGTAATTCTAGTTTTACAAATAACAATGGGTATGTAGGCGGAGCTATTCGTATTGAAGATAGTAATGTTGATGTGATTGCTTGTAATTTCACAGTTAACTATGTTAATAGTGTAGGTGGTGCTATTTGTATTGAGGGAGGCAATGTCAAATTAAGTGATTCTATTTTTACAGGTAATAAGGGTAATGTTGGTGGTGCTGTTCTTATTTGGGAGGGAAATAATGTTAATCTAATAAATTGTACTTTTGAATATAATACTGCTAATTATGGTGGTGCTGTTTGTGTTGAGGATGATAATGTTAATATAATCAATTCAACTTTCAATGAAAACAATGCTAGTATTGCAGGTGGTGCTATTTACATTGGTGCAAATAATGTTAAAGTGAGTGGTTCTAATTTCACAGGTAATATTGCAAATGGTGCTGATTATGGTGGAGGTGCTATTTGTGTCGATGATGGTAATATTGAAGTGATTAATTCTAGTTTTATTGGCAATAGAGGGAAGTATGGTGGTGCTATTTTTATGGCTAATTATAATGTTAAAGTATCAGGTTCTATTTTTATTGGCAATAATGCAGAATATGGCGGTGCTATTTTTGTAAATAGTGGTACTTGTACTATAAATTATTCTATCATTTTGAATAATACTAATAATCAAATTTATAGAAATAATAATGGGATTATTTTTGCTGATTATAATTGGTGGGCTAACCATAACAATCCTCAATCTCAAGTCTTTGGTTTTGAACTTAATAATTGGTTTGTTATGGGCTTAAACAAAGTTACTACTGAAGTTAGTGTTGGGGGCAATTTTGTTTTTAACTATCATTTTTCTTTGTTTAATAAAGTTTACGGGACTACTAGTTTTAATGCAGGCGTTGGAAATTTTCCTCACTTTGATTTTATTTTAACTTATAATGGGGCTGTTATTCATCTTTCTGATACTGATGCTAGATTTAATAAAACTGGCTTAACTGTAGTAGTTAATAAGACTATTGGCAATACTATTACAGCTAGTGCCTTTAACCGAGAAATAACACATCTTTCATTTGAAGCTATTAGACATAGAACAGCTATTGTTGTTCAAGATACTAATGGTAATTATGGGGAAAACATTGTTTTAAGAGCTAATTTAAGTTTTTTTAATC
>WRCI01000146.1 GCA_009784145.1 Methanobrevibacter sp. | reverse complement strand
GTAGATCTTCCTGGAAATTATGCTCTTAGTGCACACTCTATAGAAGAAATTGTCTCAAGAGATTTTATTGTAGATGAAAGTTCTGATCTTATTGTAAATATTATTGATGCAACAAACTTAGAGAGAAACTTATATTTAACTACTCAAATGATGGAATTAGGAGCAAATTTAGTCATAGCTCTTAACATGAATAAATTTGCTAAAAACAATGAGTATATTATTAATATTGATGAATTATCAAAACTTTTAGGAATACCTATTGTTGAAATTGAAGCTAGAGACAATATTGGAACTAATGAATTATTAAAAACTATTGAAAAAGTAGCTAAAAATCCTATAGACAGTAGTAAAAAATTAGTTTATGGAAATGAACTTACAGAACATCTTGATGAACTTCGTCGTCTAATTAAAGAAGATGAGGAATTTTCAAATCTTCCTTCTTCATGGATAGCTATAAAACTTCTTGAAGATGATGAAATTATTATTGAAAAGGTTAAAAAGCAAGATAATTTTCATGAAATATGTACTGAAGTTAAAAAATTAAAAAAACATTTTATGGATGTTTTTGGAGAAACTTCTGAAGAGGTAATAGCTAACTATAGATACTCTTTTATTGATGGTTTAGTTAAAGAAACAGTAAGTAAACCAGATATTGAAAAACCTTCGGTTACTGATAAAATTGATAATATTGTTACTAATAAATTTTTAGGACTTCCAATATTCTTAATGATAATGTGGCTAATGTTTATGATAACTTTTGCTGTTGGAACTCCTTTTCAGAATCTTATTAGTGAAGGATTTGTTTTTTTAGGTAATAGCTTACTAAATAACCTAGGTGAAACTTGGATTTCATCTCTTCTTGTTGATGGAATAATTGGAGGAGTAGGTGGAGTTTTAGTATTTATACCAATAATATTTTTACTATTTTTAATGATTAGTATTCTTGAAGATTCTGGATACCTTGCAAGAGCGGCATTTGTAATGGATAAGGTTATGCATACATTGGTTGGTTTACATGGAAAAGCTTTTATTCCAATGATTTTAGGATTTGGTTGTACTGTTCCTGGAATAATGGCTACAAGAACAATGGAACATGAGAGGGACAGAATTTTAACCATGATGATTCTTCCATTTATGTCATGTTCAGCTAGATTACCTGTTTATGCATTGTTTGTTGCAGCATTCTTTAGTGCATATCAAGGAGAAATAATATTTTCATTATATATTCTTGGTATTATAGTAGCTATTATGGTAGCAGCTATTCTTAAACGCACAGCATTTAAAGGAATAAGTAGTCCTTTTGTTATGGAATTACCTTCTTATAAAATACCTTCTCTAAAAGGTATATTAATCCATACTTGGGAAAAAGGCTATGATTTTATTAAAAGAGCAGGTACTATTATTCTTTTAGCTTCTATAATTATATGGGTTTTAAGTAGCTTACCTATGGGAGTAGAATATGGTACACAAGAAAGTGTAACAGGTCAAATAGGAACAGCTATAACTCCAATTTTTGAACCACTTGGTTTTGGACAGTGGGAAGCATCAGCTTCACTAATTTTTGGTGTAGTAGCTAAAGAAATAGTAGTAGGGACTTTTGGTTCGATATTCGGAGTTGGGGAAGATGGTATGGCAGTTCATCTAGAAATTCTTAGAATCTTCACACCACTTTCTGCATTTAGCTTTATGGTATTTGTATTATTATATGTTCCATGTTTTGCAGCTATAGCCACAGTCAAATCAGAAACAAATTCATGGAAATGGCCAATATTTATGGTATTTACAACAACCATAACTGCATATATTGTATCTTTCATTATTTATCAAGGAGGATTACTTTTAGGGTTTGGATAATTATGTTTAGCTATTTAATTTAGATTAGAATTATTTTTTTTATATTGGTGAAAAATTGCAGTGTCGAATGTGTGGATATGAATTTGATGAGAATATAGTTAGTAATAACTGTCAAGGATGTGGAAAAAAAGGATGTCAAGTAGTCCATTGTCCTAATTGTAATTATGGAAATTCTCCTGAATTTGAGGAAGAATTTGATTTTATAAAATCATTAAAAAAGAAATTACCTCTAAAAGATAAAAATAATGATATTTAGAGGGTTATTTTTAATATTTTATTTTTATATTATTCTTTTTTTTTTATTATTATAAATCTATATATGTTTATATATTAATTTTAATAAATTTTATAAATAATTATAATTTTATTTAATTTTATAATAATAATTTTATAAATAATTATAATTTTATTTAATTTTATAATAATAATTTTATAAATAAAAATAATTTTTATATAATTATATTATTTTTTATAAAATGTTAATAATTAAATCAATTTTATAAATCAAATAACTTATTTAGTATTATAGGATATGTTTTAAATGCTTGAAATTATACCAGTATTAGATTTAATGAACTCCATGGCTGTTTCAGGAATGTCTGGAAATAGAGAAACTTATACTTCTCTTTCCTCTGTTTTTGCTTCAAATAGTGATCCTTTTAGTATTGCAAATAACTTGAAACTTAATGGTGCAAAAGAAATTTATATAGCTGATTTAGATTTAATTGAGAAAAAAGGACATAATTTAGATAAAATTAAAATGATTAACACTATTTTACCAATTATATTAGATAGTGGTATAAGAGATATTAAATCCTTTGAATTTTTCCTTGAATATGCTTATAAATTAATAGTAGCTACTGAAACTATTGAATCTATTGAAGAAATTTATAAAATATTTGATAAATTTCCTAAAGAAAGAATAATTCTTAGTTTAGATATAAAAGATAATAAAATTTACTCTAATAATTTTGATATTTCTTTAAATGATTTTAAAAAAGAACTCTTAAATATAAATCCAAATGAAATAATTTTATTAGATATTTCAAAAGTTGGAACTAATTCTGGATTTAACTTAAAGTTAATTGCTGAATTTTCTGAGTTTAAGGATAAGTTAATTCTTGGAGGAGGAATAACTAAAGGAGAAATAGTTAATTTATCTAATTTAGGTATTAAAAAAGCATTAGTTGGTTCTGCTCTTCACAATGGAGAAATTAATTTAGGGTTTAGATAATTTAAATAGATTTAAATTTTATTATAATTAATTTTAATTTAGTTTATAAAATAAGATTTAATAATTTTATATTTTATGTTTGATTCTATTTACAAAATAAGATTTAATATTATAAATGGACTAATACATGCTATAATAAATAAGCCTATCCCCATGAAGGTTACTTCTCTTTCATCATCCATAATTCCTGCAATAAGAAGTATAATTCCAAAAAATCCTAAGACTGCAGGTAAAATATGTGAAAATATTAATGTTCCAGTTGCCATTTTATCACAGTAGTTATTTATATAATTTTAAATATTTATTTTATCTTTATTAAACTTTTTTCTAATTTCAATTTTAGTGTTGGTTTTTATTTAGGAGTTTATAAATTCTTATTATAAAATTCTTATTATAAATTTATTATTATAAAATTTTTAGGCTCATGTCCATTTGATGGTTCATTATAATAATATTGTTTTCAATATTTCATCATAGGAATCTGTTTTAAAATTTATCCTATATTGCTCTAACAATATATAACCTTGTAAATTTTTCT
>WRCI01000145.1 GCA_009784145.1 Methanobrevibacter sp. | reverse complement strand
TTCCTAGCATGAAAAATTTCTTTAATCCAAATTTACTAGATAACTTACCAAAAGGAACTGAAAATACAGCTATCGCAAGTAAAAAAGCCATAGCTAGCCAATTTTGAAATATAGCATCAACACCAAACTGAGTAGCTATAGCTGGAAGTGCTACAGCTATTGCAGAAGTTGAAAAAGCTGATAAAAAAGAAGTGAATGCTGCTAAAAATATAATCAAATTTTTAGAAGATCCCTTCTTCAAAATATCCTCACCTAAATCAATATTGTCAATTTTGTCCATATCACCATTATTAACACTATTCATATCCATTGAAACTTCCCCCTATTTTAATTCAATAAAGTTAGCTATAACATTATTATTAGTATCAATTTCAATTAAACATCCGTAACCATCTTTAAGCATTCCAGGATTAGCTATAACAGTACCCTCAATCATATCAAATGCTTTTGCTTCATGTATATGGCCACATAAATTTAGACGAGGTTGATATTCTTCAATAATTTTCCTAACACTTTCACTTCCAACATGAGTCCCATCTCCAATTTTATCTACCTCAGTATCTTTTGGAGGAGCATGGGTAAGTAAAATAGGAATTTTTCCATGGGGAAACTTATCAGTTGATTCTTTAACAGAAATTATATTTTTTGATTCCATTACTGATTTAATAGAATTATAAAGAGCTTCTTCATCAAATTCGCAAGGAGTATCAAATGGAGTTGGATTAGATCCTCCAAAACCATAAATAACTAAATTTCCATATTCGATTACATCATCATGAGCACATATCGCATCAGATTCATTAATTTTTCCAATTACTCCATCAGGATCGCAATTTCCAGGAATAGCTATTATTGTAGAGCCATAGCTAGCTAACTTGTTAAGAAAGTCACTTACAAACTCTAATGGTCCAAAATTAGTTATATCTCCTGAAATTATCAATAAATCAATGTTATTTTTTTCTAAGTAATTATAAAGTCCTTCATGTTCCTTAGCATGTATATCACTTATAGCTAATATATTCAAATAAACCCCTCATTCAATTTCCTTTATTTAACTATTAATTCAAGTATTTATTCAATTATGTTGTAAGATGTTATTAAATTTTTATATTTAAGAGTGAGTATTCGTACTATTTTACTGAAATCACTGTTTCACTGAAATTTGTAGTATGGTACCAAAATTGCTTACTAATCAAATATCTTTTTTCTAACAATTTTACTACTAGTAATCTTCAAGTAATAATGACCACAATATTCTTGTCCCATAGTAGAATTGCTTTGAAGTAGTTAAATTGTTTTAATACTTAAATATTTAGCTTTGATAGTAGAATTTACTTCATTTAATAATTAAAATTTAAATTTTATCCGCGATGAGCATATTAATAACATATCAAAAGAGTTAGATGATTAACATGAATGAAAAAGAAATAGAACATGCCCGTTTAGTTTTGGGTCTTGGAAAAGCTAAAGATGATGCTGAATTAGAATTATCTAGAAAAAAATTATCTGAATTCAAAAGAAAAAATCCAAAACTCGTCGATGAAATCCAACGCCGTAGATGGACTATTTATGGATCTTAATTACTTTTTTTTACTTATCTTTGATAAGTTAGAGACTGAATGAAATCCGAAGGATTTCATGATATTAGAAACTATACAAAATTGAAGATTTTGTATTGTTAGAAAAATCTTGATTCTTCTAAAATTCGAAGAATTTTCTAAAATCTTTGATTCTATTTATTTTTCAAAATTTTAAAATTAAATATATTGGAAAAACTTCGATTTTAAAAATCAAAAGGATTTTCTAATATTTGTGAAATTATATTTATTCATTAAAAAAAGGAGCAATCTCTTTTAAACTCTTTTTTATATCATCAGAATCTCCAAAAAGAGCAAGAGTTGTGTCATCTTCAAATTCAATGATAATATTATTATATTCCGCTATTTCTTGAACACGATCTTCAGCTATTGGTTTTTTAAGATGGACTTTCGCGTGAGAAAATCCCGGAGGTGCCCCTCCAATAAATTTAGAAGCTGTTTCACTCTCTTTATAAATTTCTTCTCCAATATTAGCTCTTCTTAATTTATCAACCCATTCTTTATAATACTCAGTTCCTAATTCTTCACCATATTCTAAAAGTTTATCTTGGACTTCTGTGATAACAATATTAGCCCTATCAAACTCTTTAATCATGTCTGGATGAGACATATCTTTTTTATAAAAATTAATAGAAGTTTTAAGAAGACTTATGTCTTTATTTACAGAGTTAGGAACATCTTTCCCTCTTTTTTTAAGATCTGTAAGAAGATCAACCAATATTAACCAAGTTTGTTCAATTGGTAACACTATACCCTCATCCCATAATGTATATTTACTAAAATATAATGAAAAATTATTAAAAAATAGTTTGAATACCTAAATAATACCTAAATAGTATTTAATGAATATCTAAAGAATACCTAATGAATACCTAAATAATGCCTAAAAAATATCTAAAAAATACTTAAAAAATACCTAAAAAATATCTAAAAAATACTTAAAAAATACCTAAAGAATACTTAAAAAATATAGAAATACATAAATAATATGGTAAACATTATTATACCTTATTTAAAGATTTAATATAAGTATAATAACCTATTAATAAATAAACTAAATTAAATTTAATCAAATATAGATATAGTCAAATGTAATCAAATATAAATATAATCAAATTTAATTTAATCAAATATAAAAATAGCCAAAATTAATTCAAATCTAGTTTAAATGTCCTTCTAATATTTTTAAAGTAGTATGATTTACTTTTGCATCTGCTTCTTTTAATTCTTCCTTAATCTGCTCAATGCTATTATAAGAATCTAAAAAAAGAACATGATGACTTGCAGTTCCAGTAATATCTAAAATAGCTATTTCATCACCATCTTTTATTTCTCTTTTCTCAATTCCTGCTTTAAACTGAACATAAGGCCCATATTCATCAGGAAGATCTCTAAATCTGAATATTCCCCCTAGCGTCGCTATAAACATTATAATCACCTTTTTTATATTTTCATAACATAATAATAATTAATTATATTAATTAATATTACATTTTTTATTTTACTACTATAAAAGATTATTGTTTAGATATAAAAATTCTATAGAAAATATTTTAAAATACTAGTTAAAATTGAAAAATAATAGAAAATTCATATAAATTTATAGTTTATTACTATAAATTATTTAAAATAAATTATTACTTAAAATTTAAAAAAAAATATTACTTAAAATTTAAAAGAAATTATTACTTAAAGTTTAAAAAAAAATATTAGTTAAAATTTAAAAGAAATTATAAAAAAGATACAAAAAACAAGAAAGTAAAATAAAAAAAGTAAAATAAAAAGTGGAAAAAGTATCCACTAATTAAATATTAATTATTCTCCAACTTTATCAGCTTCTGCAACTATTTTAGCAAGAGCTGGAGCAGCATCAATTAAGTGAGAATCTAATGTTAACTCGTCAGCACCTAATCCCATAGCTAAACCTAATATTTGAGCTAAATGGAAAACAGGTATATTGAAGTCAGTGCCGTACATTTTGTTTACTTCAGTTTGACCTACATCAAATTGTAAGTGACAGAATGGGCAAACTTCTACAATAGC
>WRCI01000144.1 GCA_009784145.1 Methanobrevibacter sp. | reverse complement strand
GTCATCTCCATTAATAGTTCCATTAAGCCCAATATTTACCACTCGATAATAATATCCAAAAACAAAAAATATGGGAAAAACAAACATCATAGTTAACAATGATAAGATACCAAATTTAAAAATCGAATCCGTATCTTTATAAGAATATTCAAACGAATCTTTAAAAATCTCTAATAACATAATAAAACCTTTATTTTATTTATTAACAATATTAAACATTACTATGCAAATTAAATAATTATTAGTATTAATCAAGTACAAAAACATCTTCAATATGCTCACATTTTAATATTTTAGTTATTTTGTTAGCTAAAGCTAAGGATGGATTATATTTACCATTTTCAAGAGCACTAATTGTTTGACGACTGACATTTGATTTTTTAGCCAAATCTTCCTGACTCATTCCTAATTCATGTCTAATATATTTTATTCTTGTTTTCATGAATTTAAACAACCTAATTATACTAAAATATTGCATAATTGAAAACATAAATACTAACAATAATATTATAGTTTTTCTTTAAACACTAATATATTATTATCTAATCAAATAAATATTTATTTACTGTGTATAATATTCTCTTTATTTCATGCTTATTATTTATCTATTAAACTTCCTTTTTTACTTTTAAACATTATTTGTTTTTAAATATTTCTTTTACTTTAAAACCTTATTTGTTTTTAAATATTTCTTTGTTGGAATTGTCTCATTAATTCGTTTATTATAGTAGATAAAGTTAATATAGTGATAATAGCTACTACTACAAATTAATAACTTTATTTAATTCTTTTTTTCTTGTTAGTATATAAAATTCCATTTTATCATTGAATTCTTTTTCATCTTTATAACTGGTATATACTATATAAAGACCATAAATTCCAAAAGTGATTGCTGAAAGAATCCATGAAAGAATCATCTTCCCAACATCTCCATTTAAACCATAAAATAGTCCAGTTATTAATATACTTGTCCACCAATATTTTTTTTCATTAACTCTTCTTAGGTACTCTAAATCATCTTTAGTTTCTGCGTTTTCTATTTTCCCTTTAACATATTCTAATTCTGTTTCAAAATTCATAATATCCTCTCTACATTTTTAGTATTATTCATTAATTTTCTTTGCAAATAATTCTTTTTATTTTTTTCAATTAAAAAAATAAAATAAAATAATATATTTAATCTCCATTATTAGAAGAGCTTATTTTTGATTCATTATTAGAAGAACTTATTTTTGATTCATTATATATTAAACCAATAGCTCTAGCTCCAAACATATTCACATAAGGTATGAGTACTAATATTGCAATTATGATTCCAATAAGTGGAATGATTGTGACAAAACTAGTAAAAATAAAAATTACCATTAAAATTACCATAGCCATAATTAACCATGCAATATAATCTCCCCATCCAATTTCATCAATCTTTTTAAATATATTTACAATATTACTAGCTTCAAGAAGACTCCCAGTTTCAGCTAATATAGCTTTGCCTATTAAAAACAATAAACCAAAAACTATGAAAAATATTGGTGCAATTGCAACAACAAGCCTAAAGCTAAAATCAAGACCATGTAAAAGAGGATAATATGTTAAATCAATTGCCCCCTGTGTAAGAAGGATAATCCCTAATTGATACATGTAATGAAATAAACCAGTGCCATAAGCTATAATTAAAGCCATTATAATAGGAACTATAAAATAGATAATATATAAAACAACAACTTTAATTCCATCAATAAAGTTTTTAGCTAAGTTCAATTCAGGTATCTTACTATCAACATTGTTTATAGTATTTTTAGTTATGTTCAAGTTATATCCTGAAATAATTGAACCAAAAATGATTAAAATAATAGCTGTTGACAAAATAGATAAAACAGCTAATATACTATTTACACCACTCACCATAATATCTACATTTAAATGGCTTAGTATAAATCCAATTGGTCCCAAAATAGAGACAATACTCATTATAAGAATAAGTGCTCCAAACTTCAATAATTTATTCCAATCTTTCATTGGATAAGCTAATGAATCTTCAAAAAGTTTTAAAATTTCCATATGTTCACAACCTATAGTTAATTAATTTATTATTAATTTATTACTAATCTATTACTAATTTATTACTAATTTATTATTATTTTACAATAAAATCAAAGCTACAAACAAGCTGATTAACTTCGATTATTAGTTGTAGTGATATTAATGAAAGTACAATCAACTCCATTCACCTTATTATCACCACTGATAGTTTGACCATCAGCTGCACTAATATTAGTGAAAATACTGCCAACTAAACCCAAACCAGAACCATCACTGAAAATAGCACCACCATCACCACCAGCACTAATATCAGTGAAAGAACAATCAACAAAACCCAAACCAGAACCATCACTGAAAATAGCACCACCATCACCATCAGCACTAATATTAGCGAAAATACTGCCAACTAAGCCCATACCAGAACCATTATTAAAAACAGCCCCACCACTACCACTAGCACTAATATCATTAAAAGAACAATCAACAAAACCCAAACCAGAACCATCATTATAAACAGCTCCACCACTACCACTAGCACTAATATTAGTAAAAGAACAATCAACAAAACCCAAACCAGAACCAGTGTTAAAAACAGCCCCACCATCACCATCAGCACTAATATCATTAAAAAAACAATCAACAAAACCCAAACCAGAACCAGTATTATAGATAGCGCCGCCACTATCACTAGCACTGATATTATTGAAAGTACAGTCAACTAAACCATGATCAATTGAATTTTTTATATTGTTTTCATTGAAAAAAAGATTCAAAAACTTTTGAAGAAGTTCTAAATCATACACTCTTATAGTAGAACCATTATTATATATAGCACCACCACTACTGCTTGCATTAATATTATTAAAAGTACAGTCAGTTAAACCCATAAAGCCATTATTATATATAGCCCCACCAAAACCATCAGAATTTGTTGTTTTAGCTACTTTATTGTTGGTGAATGTGCAGTCAATAAATTTCATTCGAGTGTTATTATTAGGGTTGTTAATTGCCCCACCATTGCCTGAAGCATTTGCATTTATGAATATAATATTAGCAAATGTAATATTCAAGTTATTGTCTAATTCGAAAATTCTTGTGATGTCTTGTGCATCGATGATTACTGTGTCTGTAGGATCCTTTCCTTTTAATGTAATAGATTTGTTGATAGTTATTCCTGTGTTGTTTATGCCAGTGTAATTTCCAGAATTTAAAAGTATAATGTCACCATTAGAAGCATTAGCTATTGCTCCACTAATGCCTCCTTCTGTATCATTATTTATACTTATAGTATCTGTAACTATAGGGTTAAAATTCATTGCAAATAGTATTATAATCCCCATCGATGCAACGCATAGCAAAACTGAGGATAATAATAACTTTTTATAAAATTCCATGTCTTCATCTCCTTTAATATTTTATATATTCAATAAAATTATCATATTTATATATTAAATGAAATTATATATTTATACATTCAATAAAATTATATATTAATACATTCTATTCATTAAAATGCTAAAATTATATATTAATACATTCTATTCATTAAAATGCTAAAATTATATATTCATTAAAATACTAAATTTATTCATCTTTTTATTAGTTTTCAATTTTTAC
>WRCI01000143.1 GCA_009784145.1 Methanobrevibacter sp. | reverse complement strand
GTAGCTCCACAACCAGCACAACCTCTGTGTCCTGGTGCTAAAAGTTCTTCTTCAGGTATTTTCATATTTATTCTCTCCTATATTAATAAAAATTACTTATGTTGTAGCTTTTATTTGTTTAGACCTATCCAATTTATGTCTTTTTCTGGATTTTTAGTCTTATTAACTACTTCTTGGATATGAGCTTCAGTTATATCTCGTTCTCCAAGTCCAACAATAAAGTTGTATGCTTCAACATCTATTTTTGCTTTAATTTCGTTATATAAAGCTCCTCCACCAAGACCAAATGAAACATTTTTATCAAGTATTGCTACTTTTTTCACATTTTTCAGTGCTTTTGCTATTTGTTCTTTTGGGAATGGTCTATAAACTCTTACTTTAAGGAGTCCTACTTTTTCACCATTAGCTCTCATATCATCAACACAACTTCTAATGGTACTACAAAGAGATCCCATAGTGATTAAAACAATTTCAGCATCTTCACATCTATACTCCTCAACAAATCCATATTCTCGTCCAAATACTTCTTTAAACTCTTTATTGACTTGTTCTATCACTTCTACAGAGTTTTCTACAGCTTCTTCAAGTTGGTGTCTTGTGTCCATATAGTGATCAGGATCAGTAAAGGTTCCAAGTGACATTGGATTTAATGGGTCTAAATTTGCATGTTTTGGTTCATATTTTGGAAGGAAACTATCAACTAGTTCTTGACTTGGAATTTCCACTGGTTCAACTGTATGGGTTAATATAAAACCATCCAAACAAACCATTGAAGGTAATAACACTTTATCATTTTCAGATATTTTGTATGCCATTAATATAGAGTCAAGAGCTTCTTGACCATTTTCCGCATATGTTTGAAGCCATCCACTATCTCTTTGACCTATTGAATCTTGTTGATCATTCCAAATACTTAATGGTGCAGATATTGATCTATTTGCATTAGCCATAACTATTGGCATTCTCATTCCTGAGACTGCATACAATATTTCATGCATCAACAATAAACCTTGAGAGGCGGTTGCTGTAAATACTCTTACTCCTGTTCCACATGCTCCAAGAGCTGCACTAATAGCACTGTGTTCTGATTCCATTTTAATATATTCTCCATCAATATCTCCGTCAGCTACAAATTGTGCAAGATATTCGGAGATTGATGTTTGTGGAGTGATAGGATAAACAGGAATAACTTGTGGGTTAGCTAATTTAACAGCTTCAGACACTGCTCTATTAGCTGTCATAATTTTTTTTGTCATTAAATTATTCTCCTACATTTTTTTATAAATCTAACTATTAATTACTTATTCTCTTTCCATTTTAATAGCCTTTACTGGACATTCTACATCACATATGCCACAGCCTTTACAATAATCATAATCTATATCATGGTCTTTATTTATGCTTCCTTCAGGACAGAACATAATACAATTATCACAATCAACACACTTATCTTTATCGAGAAGGGGTTTGAATGTTCTCCAACTTCCTGTTTTATTATTACGAGTACTTCCAGGAATATTTACTATTCCTCCAATAGAATCCATCTCATCACCTTAATTTATCTTATTTAATTAGAGTTTTCCTTTTTTTAATATTAAAGTCTTATTATCTCAAATAGCTTAGAAATTACTTAATATAAGATTTTTAAAATAAAATAATTACTTTAAAATAATTACTTTAAAATAAAATAATTACAAAATTTTAAAATAATTACAAAATTTAAAATATTAATAACATTTAAAATAACTATTAAATCTATTTAAAATAACTATTAAATTTCTTCATAAGCAATTGTAGCTGCTTTTGTATTTTTATCTCCTAATCTTCCAGGGAAAGTTTCTGTAATAACTTTAATAATGGAATCAAGAGATACTTCACCACTTTTCTTTGCAAATGCTCCTAGCATAATAGTGTTAACAATTGGAACTCCTAGATTTTCTAGAGCAATTCCAGTTGCATCAATGCCATAAACTTCTTTACCGTCATTATTTTTTAATCTTTCTTTGTCATGTGTATTAATAATGGTTTTACCATTATCTTTTATTCCAGAAAAGATGTCTACTGCATCTAACAATCCATCATCAAGAACAACTACATAGTTAGGATTTCTTATTTGATATCTAATTTGTATAGGTTTATTATCTATTCTTGTGAATGCCATAACGGGAGCGCCCCGTCTTTCTACTCCGAAAAATGGAAATGCTTGCGAATATTTCCCATCTTCGAATGCAGCCTTAGCTAAAATCTCGGCTGCAGTAACTGCGCCCTGTCCACCACGACCGTGAAAACGAATTTCAATCATTCATATTTCCTCCATTCATCATGTATAATCATTATAAATTACAAGATATATAAACTTTTATGATAAATCATGATAATTTAATAAATTAGTATAAATTAATAAAAAGTTTATAAAAATTAATATGCAATTTTCATGAATTATTTCTAAATTTTATATTATTTCTATATAAAAATATATTTAAAATATATTTAAAATAAAATTATAATAAATTTTTAAATATTATATATTCTGCATATTGTCATGAAAATTTAATTATTCAGTACTTTTTAATTGACATAGTGTTTTGATAATTTTTTATCTGCATCTTCTTTATCAAAATCCCAACTTATTGTACACTTCTTTTCATTTCTTTCATTTTGATAAGCAGTAGTTTCTTTAATTAAAGTATGTTTATCATTTATCCTTCTTCCAGTACACATTATATCCATTACATTAATTTCAATTTCAGCAATATTAAGCCAACTTGCATGTTTGGGAGTGTAAATAAAAGTTACTTTACTTATTAATTCCACAGCTTCTTCAAATTCAAAAGTTTCAAGAATAGCAGTATAAGTATGAGTATTTAAATTATCCATAATAATTCTTAGTTTTTTAGCTCTGGGAAACACATTATTGACCAAATGCTTAATATATAATGCGAAATCTTTTTTAGTTCTCCTATCTGTAACAGTAACATCTCTTTCACCAGCTTTAGGGTCGACAGCAACAAAAATATTAGCCGATCCTGCTACTTTGTAGGTGTAATCATATTTTTCTGGACTACCCGGTTTCATGGGTATTTTAGTTTTTAAATCTTGTATGAAATATTTTTGTTTTTCATCTAAGCAAATTATGGGATATTCTGGATTATAAGGTTCAAAATATAATTTTAAAATTCTGTACATTCTTTTTCGGTATTCCGCATCGATTTCTGCTATGCACCACATTTTTTTAATCCAAGGTCTTGTTGAGTTTTTTTCAAAATAATCCTGACTGATTGATGAGTTATGGATTCAAAACCTTTTTCTTCACGAAGAGTTTCGGCAAGAAGTCGAATAGTCCATTGTTTATGACCTTCTGGAGGGTCTGTACAAGCTAAAGCAGCAATCACAGTTTCTTCCTCAATTCCATATTTCTTTGGTTGACCAGAACGAGGCTTATCATTTATAGCATTCTCACACCCTCCTTCTAAATATCTTTTTTTAATATTGCCAACAGTATCTGGATCAATATCCAATATTTCAGCAATTTCAACATTTTTTAAACCTTTATCAAGCAGTAAAAGTACATTGGATCTTAATATTTCTTTGGACTTTCTAACAAATTTTTTTAAAGATTTTTTATCATTTTCTGAAAGTTTAAATTTTTTTCTTGACATGATAATATATTAAACACAACACAATATAAATATATCCGAAAAATTAAATTTTCATAACAATAT
>WRCI01000142.1 GCA_009784145.1 Methanobrevibacter sp. | reverse complement strand
TCACTATTAATGGTAATAGTTCTAGTCCAATTACTTCAGCTAGTGGTTTTTGGACTTTGTATTATACTCCAGATAATAGTGGAAATTTCACTATCTCAGTATCTTGGGGAGGTAACAATACATATCGCAACTTTACAAATACTTCAACATTGAATGTTAATTTATTAGCTATCAATTCTACTATTATTTTACCATCTAATATTGCAGTTAATCAGACATTTAATATTACAGGTGTTTTAACCGATGGGAGAGGTAATCTTGTTTCAGGTGTTAATTTAACCATTACTATAAATGGTACTAATTATAATGCAAGTACAACAGATTCAAATGGTATCTGGGTTTTGCCATATATTTCAAATATTGGTGCTAACTTCACAATTTATGTAACTTGGGCAGGAAATAGTACTTATGCTAACTTTACAAATAGCACACTTTTAGTTGTTAATTTATTAGCCAGTAATTTTAATATCAATCTTCCAACTAATGCTATTGTTGATCAAATAGTTACTATTAATGGTACTCTAACTGATCAAAATAATAATCCAATAGTTGGTGCTGTTTTAAACATTACAATTAATGGGCAAAATTATAATGGAACTACTAATAGTGATGGTACTTGGAATCTGTCTTTTACTCCAAATAGTGGTGGAAACCTTAATATTTTAGTATCTTGGGCAGGAAATGATGTTTATGCTAGTTTTACTTATAGTTCAACTTTGAATGTTGCTAAATTACCTATTAACTCTACAGTTACAACCCCATCTAATAATCTTACTGTTACTAAAGCATTTGCCATTAATGGTACTATAACAGATGAAGATTCAAATCCAATTGCCAATGCTACTTTAAGTGTTAATATAAATGGAAATATCTATTCTGTAACTACTGATAGTAATGGAAACTGGGCTTTGCCATATACTCCTACAAGTGCTGGAAATTTTACTGTTTTAGTGTCTTGGGCAGGTGATGGTGTATATTCTGGATTTAGTTATAGCTTTATTTTAAATGTAGCTAAAATCAATGCAAGCTCATCAATTGTTTTGCCAACTGTTACTACTGTTCAAGTTGGTGAAACAATTATAATTACTGGTTATGTAATAGATGGATTTGGAAATCCTGTTGCTAATCTTGCTTTTAATGGAGTTAACGGAGAATTTGGGCAAGCTAAAACCATTGGAGACTTAGCTACAAATGCTGCTCTTAGTGTTACTATTGATGGAGTAACATATTTTGTTACAACTGATAGTACTGGTAAATGGTCTTTAACTTACAAAGTAACTAGGGCTGGAAACATCCCTGTTACTATCAATTCAATCGGAACTGACATATACTCCAGTTTTAGTAATACTACTTCATTTATTGCTGTTAAAGGTGAAATTAGTTCTAATGTATCAGTTGCTCAAAACCCTAATGGTTCTGTAACTATTAGTGTTAAGTTAACTGATTTAAGTGGAGATCCTGTAGTTAATCAAGCTGTTGAATTTACTGTTAATGGAAAAGTAGTAGGATATGGAAAAACAAATAGTAGAGGTATTGCAACTTTCACAGTTCCAGCTAGCCAACTTGGTTCTGGAAAATACACATTTGGTGTAATTATTGTAGGAACTGATAACTTTAACCCAAGTACTTCATCTGTTGGTTTTACAGTCACACCAAGAAATAACTCTACAAATAATTCTACAAATAATTCTACTAAGAAGTTACCAGGGAAGGCAAGTATGAAAAATACTGGAATGCCAATTATACCTATATTTGCCTTTTTTATGATTTCAACAATTATACTAATTAGAAAAAAAGAAAATTAAAGCTTTTGAAATATTATTTTTTATCTTTTTTTATTCTTTTTAGTTAGGACAATTAATAATTCAAATTTCTAAAAATTTTGTGAAAATTATTTCAAAGATATACTCTTTAAATACTTTATAAAATTTGATGTTTTTAAAATTAAAGTTATATGATAAAATTCTTATATAATTTATATAACTATAAAAATCTATTTTTAAACCCATAATTTTATTTTAAAATAAATATAAATGTATATATAACATTCAAGTAAATAAATGTTTAATAAGAAAATTAAATGAAATAAGTAATTTATAAATGTATTTAAATGATATTTGACAGTTATTCAATATTTTAAAAAACAATGAATCTATAAAAATATGTTATAGCTATTTAAACATTATCTCTTTTAATAAGTTTATAAACAAAATCATTTACTCTAACTTTCTCATCAATAGCTACAGCTACATTTTGATTTTTCTCTGCAAACTCTACAAACTCACCATCAATCTCCATTGATTCTACCTTTTGAGTAATTGAACCAGTTGTTTTTCCTTGAATCATAATCTCATCATCAATAGCTAAATCATCCCAAAGTTGAAGTTCAGCTACTTTGATTTTTGAATAATAATTAACAACTTTAGCTATGTCTTTTTTAGTATATTTTGCTTGAATTTTAGTACTTATTTCATAAGGTCGTTCAAAATAAAATCCTGTATCAAAACCACGATTAAAAACTTTTTTTAAATCTTCAATCCAACTTTCTTTAAAAATAAATAATTCACTTTCAATTGCATCAATTGCTTCTCTATAAACTCTTGTTGTTGTAGCTACATAATCAGGACCTCTTGCCCTACCTTCTATTTTAAATGCATCAACCCCAGTAGCCATTAATTGAGGTATGAATTCAATCAGAGACATGTCATTTGGAGAAATAAAATTAGTTTTATGAACATTATTAGTTCTATTAATATTAAATAAATTATCCTCTACTAAATAGCGGTCTTCTGCTAAGTGAATATTTTTATCAATATCTTCATCTTTAAATGTTTCTAAAATAAATGATGCATCAGAATCTCTTTCATAAAAAAAATCAGAGCCTTCATCTTGAGCCATTGATAATTGCCACTCTTTTCTACAAGGTTGTAGACATTCTCCACAATTAGCACTTTTACCATAAAGACCATAACTTAAAAAACACCTTCCAGATATAGCCATACACATAGCACCATGAATGAAAATTTCAGTTTCAATAGGAGATTTTTTAGCTATTTCATCAATCTCCCAAATATTTAACTCTCGAGAAAGAATAGCTCTTGTTGCACCAATTTTTTTCAATGTTTTAAGAGAGTAACTATTAGAAATATTTTCCTGAACACTCATATGAGGATCAATACCAACATCACAAGCTAATTCAACAAGTCCAATATCAGAAACAATCAATGCATCAACTTCATATTCTTTGATTAATTCTAAATCAAATTCAAGTTTTTTTATATCTTTATCTTTCATTATAACATTAGTACAAAGATATAATTTAGAAGAGTATTCTTTAGCTATATTCACTGCCTTTTCAACATCTTTAAGCGAAAAATTAGAAACATTTTTTCTCATATTATTATCAGCTAATCCAATATAAACAGAATCCGCCCCATTTTCAAGAGCAGCTCTTAAAGATATGAAATTTCCACAAGGAGACAATAGTTCTACCATAATAATTCTTCCAAAAGCTAATAAAAAAAACATAGCATTATTTAATTTATTTACTAATTGCTATTAATTTTAAGCATAACTAGTTATTATTAATTATTTATTAAATAAGAATATATTTCTAATTTTCTATTTTATTAAATAAGAATATATTTCTAATTTTCTATTTTATTAAATAAGAATATATTTCTAATTTTCTATTTTATTAAATAAGAATATATTTCTAATTTTCTATTTTATTAAATATATATTTTTC
>WRCI01000141.1 GCA_009784145.1 Methanobrevibacter sp. | reverse complement strand
TACATTTATATATTTTATTATAATATAATTTATAGATTATATAAATATTTTTAATTTTCAAACTAAAAAAATTATTATAAATTTGATATAAAATATATTATAAATTTGATATACTAAATATAAAGTATATATATATATATATATAGAAAATACTTTTTACTAGTCAATTATAATATATAATATTAATATAAAAAATTATTAATAATCAAAAATAATTTACTTTAATCATTGTTAAGATAATTCAGTTTTTTATTCTTTATTTTTAAGGTTTTCAACAGTTTTCCAAGATTTTCTTACAATTTCTGGCATTTCATCATAGCTAAAATTTTCTAAGAATTTTTTAGTCTTTGGATCACTTGGATAACCTGAACCTACTTCTCCTATATGCCTATATTCTTTTTTTATCTTTTCAATAATTTCATCTCTTCGGTATTTAGCTATTATAGATGCTGCAGCTACTTGTAAATATTTATCATCAGCTTTATGCTCAGCTATTACTTTTGAATTTTGATTAATAGCTTTCATTTCTTCTTCAAGTCTTTTTGGTTTAACATCTACAGAATCTATTATTATACAATCAGCATCAAGTTTAGCTATAATTTTTACCATAGCTATTTTTTCTATTTCATTTAAATTCACATCTTTAGCTCGTAGATTATCAATATCTCTTGCTGATATTTCAACAGTTTCACACTCAAACATACTTTCTAATTTACGAGATAAAACCTTTCTTCGTGTTGGAGATAATCTTTTAGAATCTTTTATTCCCATTCTTTTTAATATTTGTAACTTTTCATCGGGAATAACGATTCCTCCAACAACAAGAGGCCCAATTACAGGTCCTCGCCCTGCTTCATCTATTCCTAATATTTTCATTTATTCACCTGAATAACTAATACTAATTGATAATTTTACAAAGATAAGATTATTAATGTTCTAAAAATAAAAATCTTTATTTGAGTATATATTATATTCATTTAAGTACATATGTTTATTTATATTGAAAAGCAATTTTTATAAAAGGTATGAAAATAATTTTTATTAGAATAAAAATTTTAGAATTAATTAATTTTTTATATAAAGTTAAAAGGTATTAGTCTAATTTTTTTATTTGAAAGTAAAATTTTTAGATTAGTGTAATTTTTTAGATTAGTGTAATTTTTTAGATTAGTGTAATTTTTTTAAATTAATCTAATTTCTCACATGATAATAAAATTTTTATATCAATCAAATATTTTTAGATTAGTCTAATTTCTCATGTGATAGTAAAATTTTTATATAAATTAAATATTTTCATTTAAGATTGTTTTTTAGATTAAACATGTAATTTTCATATAAAACTGGAAAAAAACTTTATAAAATTATTTTCAGCCAATATAAATAGAAAAATTTAAAAATAAAGAGAAAATAAGTATTATTAGGAGTCGAACCATGGAATTTAAAGAAACTGGAATAAGATGTTTTTTGGAAGTGCCTGATGTAATTTCCTTGTTGAATTTATTGTTTGGATTTTTAGCTATTTTAATGGCTATAAACAATCAATTAAGTTTATCAGCAACGTTTATTATACTTGCATTAGTTTTTGACTCTGTAGATGGATGGGTAGCTAGAAAGTTATCCAGAGTTGATAAATATGGATTTGGAAAGAATATTGACTCACTAGCAGATGTTGTTTCATTTGGTGTAGCTCCAGGAATACTTTTGTATAGTGTTGGAACTATGTTTTCTCTTGAAATTGGCTATTTAACAGCCATTATAGCATTGTTCATTGTTATTTGTGGGGTTTTACGCCTTACACGTTTTAATGTTATAGCAGACTTTGTTGATTCTAATGCATTCATTGGATTACCAATCCCAGTAACTGGATTTTTATTAGCTACATTTATACTAAGTGGATTCTTTAATATAACTGTAGCTATGGTATTAATGGTAATTATAGGGGTTTTAATGATTAGTAATATTAAGTATGCTAAGTTTTATCACCCAATATTACTTCCAATAATTGCAGTATTAGTGTTATTATTGATTATTCCATTTCCAATAGATTTTATGGGAATGAACATTCCTGCAGCTATTCTTTTTATCATAACTCTTGGATATATATGCACTGGCTTAATAAATCATTATTTGCCTTGAACTATTAGAAAATCATTATTTAAATTTGAAAATTTATATTTTTCTAGATTTAATTTTCTAGAGAGTTATATTTCTTTAGATTTAATTTTCTAGAGAGTTATATTTCTTTAGATTTAATTTTCTATGGATTAGTAACTAATTGAATTCTCATTTTTCCATCTACAATTGCCAAACATCTTATTTTTTTAAAGAGGTTTGGTAATTTGAATAATAAGAAAAGTAAAGATAAAAAACATAAATCAAGATTTAAAGATATTTTTAAATCGAAATTCCTAACTAGTTTTACAAAGAATTTAAAAACTAATAATAAATTAAATTCACTTAAAGAACTATATTCTTCTATTTCTAATAAACTTGATGATTTAGCAGGTTTCAATGATAATGAGAATTATAAAAATGCTAATAATAAGGATATAATTATTAATAAAAAGAATCTTAATAAGAAAAATTTTAATAATAAAAATCTTAATAATAGGGATTTTAGTAATAGAGATTTTAATAATAGGAATCTTAATAATAGGGATTTTAGTAATAGAGATTTTAATAATAGGAATCTTAACAATAGGGATTTTAGTAATAGAGATTTTAATAATAAAAGTTTTGATAAGAAGAATTTTGATAATAGGGATTTTGGTAAGGAAAATCTTAATAAAAAGAATTTTAATAATAAAGACTTTATTAAGAAAAATCCCAATAATAGAGATTTTAATAAAAAGAATTTTAATAAAAAAATTAATAATAACAATATAGATAGTTTAGCTAATGGTTCAACTAAAGAAGAAGAAAAACATGAAAAATATTTAAAAGAATTTGATAAAAAGTTTAATAAACAGTTTCATGATGATTTTGATGATGATGCTTTTTATATGGGGAATATGAGTAGATTTGAAGAGGAAAATAATTACAATAATCCCTACAATGATATGGTGGAAAAAGATAGATCCATTAAATCAAAAAAACAAGAAAAATTTAAATTAAAAGATCTTCCTAAGATTAATAAAGATTCAATTAAATCCTTTAAAAAATCGATAATTAAGGATGATGAAACTAAAGCTCTTTTTGGTGCGGCTATTTTTGGTTTAATTATAATTGTATTATTGTTTTCTTCTTATTATTTTCTATTTTATCAACCATTTATAGGTGAATTGGATGCAGCTAAAACAAATAAGATGAATGAATTAAATTCTTTGTTTAAAGGTCCTTTATCACTTGATGATAGTGTTTTAACATTAAAATCAGAAATTGAACTTTCTAATTCTCCTGAAGAAGTTAAAGCTATTGATATTCTGAGACCAGCTACCTATTCTTGGAGAACCTATCAAACTAAACAAATTGATAATAAGAAAGATGAATTTAATAGAATCATGATAAGTTATGATTATGAAAATTCTATAGATGGTAGTAAAAATATTATTATCAATGTTTCTGAAGCTAAAATGTTTGTTATTCAAAATGATGGAATAGTGCTGTCTAATATAGAATTTCAAAAGCCAGATACAGTAGCAGTTCCTATTTTAATAACTAGATTACAAGCAGGAGCAGGGTTAGTATCTGTTGGAAGTATTGTTGATATTTATACATTATCTAATAATAATTTCCAGAATCAAACTATTACACCTC
>WRCI01000140.1 GCA_009784145.1 Methanobrevibacter sp. | reverse complement strand
TGCAAGACCTGCAGCATCATCAGCAGCCCTATTTATCTGGAAATTATTCTCAGAATCACCAATATCTCGTGACACTTCACCTCCATCTAAAAGCTGAAGAATAGCTTGAGGTCTTTGGTTAGCTTGAGCCAAGATATTATTAGCATATTGAGCTAATGCATAATTTTCAACAAAGTTACAATTAGAAGCATTCATATTTCCACTATTATAAATAGCACCACCAAAATTAGCACTATTATTAGTGAAATTAGAACCACTTAAAGTAAAAGTACCACTATTATAAATAGCACCTCCAAATGAATCTACATTCATTGAATTTCTTATTGCAAGGCCTGCAGCATCATCAGCATCATCAGTATTTCTATTTATCTGGAGATTACTCTCAGAATCACCAATATCTCGTGACATATCATTTCCATCTAAAAGCTGAAGAATGCCTTGAGATCTGTCTGATGCATAATTTTCAATAAAGTTACAGTTAGAAGCAGTCATATCTCCACTATTATAAATAGCACCACCAAAATTAGCACTATTATTAGTGAAATTAGAACCCCTTAAAGTAAAAGTACCATTATTATAAATAGCACCACCAAATGAACTTCTATCTAATTCAAGACCCGCAGCATCATCAGCTGCACTTAAAATCCGAAGATTATCTTGAGATTCAGCATCCCTCATCATTTCTCTAGCCATGTCAGCATCACGAATAAATCCAGTAGCATAATTATCAATGAAGTTAGAACCTGAAACAGTCATATCTCCACTATTATAAATAGCACCACCAGAGTTTGCACTATTATTAGTGAAATTTGAACCACTTAAAGTAAAAGTACCACTATTATAAATAGCACCACCAAATGAAGGCACATTTATTGAATTTATTAATGAATTTCTTATTGCAAGACCTGCAGCATCATCAGCAGCCCTATTTATCTGGAAATTATTCTCAGAATCACCAATATCTCGTGACACTTCACCTCCATCTAAAAGCTGAAGAATATCTTGAGGTCTTTGGTTAGCTTGAGCCAACATTTCATTAACACAATTAGCTAATGCATAATTTTCAACAAAGTTACAATTAGAAACATCCATATCTCCACTATTATAAATAGCACCACCAAAATTAGCACTATTATTAGTGAAATTAGAACCCCTTAAAGTAAAAGTACCATTATTATAAATAGCTCCACCAAATGAAGTTACAGAAATTATTAGACCATTATCCCCTGGACGATTTATCCTAAAACCACTGCTAAGCCTACCATTATTCTCTAAATTTTCATTATCACCTAAGTTTTCATTCTCATTTAAGTTTTCATTATCACCTAAGTTTTCATTCTCATATGAAGATTGAAGAATTTCTCGAGGCTGTTGATTTTCTCTAATTAAGAGGTTATAAGTATTGTATGATGTTGCATAGTTATCAATGAAGTTACAATTAGAAGCAACCACATCCCCACTATTATAAATAGCACCACCAACATTCGCATTATTGTAAGTGAAATTTGAATCAATCAAAGTGAATTTGCCACTATTATAAATAGCACCACCAAATGAAACTCCATCTATCTGTATATTATCCAAGATATTTTCAGGATTATTCAATGGGTCTTCAGGATTATTCAATGGATTTTCAGTATCACCATCACGAATCTGACTTTCAGCATAATTATATATAACGCCAAAAATGCCAACTGCAATATTATCAGTGAAGTTACCATCAAAAACAGTCATATTTCCATTATTATAGATTGCACCACCTTTATTTGCATAATTATAAACAAAGGTAGAGTCATATATCCGAATATCACCATTATTATAAATAGCTCCTCCATCATTTGCATTATTATAATCAAAAACAGAGTTATATATCTTAATTTGACCATCATTGTGATTATAGATAGCTCCACCATGTATATTTTCACTTAATATAAGATATGCCAAATCATCTACATTTTTATATGAAAGACTAAGAACTTCTCTAGAATTAGGACCAATTTGAATAAAAAGATCATTACCTAATGCAGTATTTTTAAAGAATTCACAATTAGAAATGATTATGTTTTCATTATTATAAACTGCTCCTCCGATATTTGCGACATTGTAAGTGAGGTTTGAATCACTTAACCTAACATAGCCATTATTATAAATAGCTCCACCATTAATTGCGACATTATTAGTGAGGTTTGAACCAACTACGCTGAAAAAACCATTATTATAAATAGCTCCACCATTAGATGCCTGATTATTAGTGAAAAGCGAATTTTCCACACTGATAGTACCTTTATTATTATATATGGCTCCACCATTAACTGCAAAATTGTTTTCAAATATACAATTTATAAATTTTACATTACTACTAAATCCATTAAAAATTGCAGCACCATTATCTGCAACTGCATTTCGAAATGTAATATTTATGAATTTTACAGTTAAGTTATCCTGTATATTGAATAACCAATTACTGTTCTCACCGTCAATAACTACTCTATCTGGTGATCCATTTCCTTGAAATGTTACATTTTTATTAACAGTGATATTTGTATTGTTGATACCAGAGTAGGTTCCAGGGTTTAAATGTATTGTTCCTACAGAATCATCAGAATCTAAGGCTCCTTTTATCCCCTCATCATCAGTATCATTAATAGATGTAGCAAAACTAAATTGTAAACTAAAGGCAAATAATAGGATTATGGCTATAATAACTAATATAGGTCTGTTTACATTTTTATTTTTCATCATCTTATTATCACCTCCTGTAATGAAAAAATTTCTATAAAAATTTTTGATTAATAAAAATTAATATCTTAATAAATTAAATTTTTGATTAAATAATTAAGATATTGAAAATTATATAAAAAAATGACATATAATCTTCATTATTAATCAGAAAAAACCTAAAAAAGATTAAAATTTAAGTGAAAATTACTCAAATTTACTCTAGAATATTTTCAAATGAAAATTACTCAAATTTACTCTAGAATAGATTTTTTCTCATTAATAATATATAATAAGGATATTTTTTTATAATTTTGATGGTGTTCTATAATTATTGTTTTCATTAAAATTTTTTTCTTTAAAGTTAGTATGTTTTCTTGTTGGTTTGTTTATATTGCTCTTTTATCTTTTTCATTGAAATTATATAACAAACTGTTAAATTCCTTTGATATATCCGTTTTCCATGTGAAATAAAAAGATTTTCTTTTAGTGAGCTTTAATGAAAATTAGTTTTATATAACTTAGTTTCAAAAAACTAAAATACTAACTATATTATATATATTGTGAGCATAACATATAAACTTTTCTATAGTTGAGGGATTGTTCTACAAAAATTAGATTCATTCTTATAAATATAAAAAAGTTCTATATTATATAATTATATATTTTATATAAAAATTAATTTAATTTATAATATAAAAGTACTATTTTTCATCTAATCTTGTATAAAATAGCTAAAGAATAAAAAATATAAGTTAAATATAAAATATATAATTTAATTATAAGATATATAATTTAAATATAAAATATATAATTTAATTATAAGATATATAAGTTTAATTATAAAATATATAAGTTTAATTATAAAATATATCCTTTAAATACAATATAAATATATAATCACTCTCAATACACCTATAAATCTAAAATATGTATTTTATATATAAATAAAAATTTAAATTTAGATATAAAAATATAAGTAAATATAAAATATATAATTTATATATAAAATATAAGACTCTATCAAAAACTTTCATAAGATGGAGTCTGTAAAAAAGTGTGGAGTTTTTTCAAAAAAGTGCGAAGTTTTTCGAATTTTTTCCAGAAAATGAATCTCAATTATATGGAGTTTGTTTGAATAAATTAGTGTTCATCAGAATTAAT
>WRCI01000139.1 GCA_009784145.1 Methanobrevibacter sp. | reverse complement strand
TATAATACCATACATCAGCATAAGGATTAAACTTATAGTCTCCTAATGAAGTGTAAAAAGGATTGTACATTGAATCACTTCCATCAACACTAGTATAAGTGAAAAAAGATCCTGATTCGCTCATCCAGTCTTCTATGTCCATTTGGGAATATTTGTCATCTCCGCCAATTTTACACCAAACTGTTATTTTATCTCCATCTTCTATTAGTGTGTCTCCTTTTTTCATTGGATTATTTCCATGGTAGTATAGTTTTATGATTTGGTTACGGTTTCCATCAATAGCTAAATCAAGAGTACTAAATGCATATTTTGCATAAGAGGCATCATAGTCTTTATAATCGTAATGTTTGTAATTAACTATAGTTCCAGAGTATTTAGTATTAATTCCTTTAAAATTATAAGGATTTCTTTCGGTTAAGTCATTAAAACTTATACTCTCACAACTTTTTTTAAATTCTTCTTCAATCTGTGAAGAACTCATAATCTTTTTTATAGTGAAATACTCTTTTTTATCAACTAATGAATCGGGGGATTTAACTTCTACTTCAATTTTTGTAAGATTCACTGCAATGTCCTTTTTATTCAGGGCATCTTTTTCACTATAATTTAACTTTTCAATATTTTTAAGTGCATTAGCTAATATAGGAATGTTTTTTATTTCATAGCTAAAGACACCATTTTCCACATTTACTTTAAGATTTCTGATATTTAAATCTGGACAGTTTAAAGTAACATATTCGGCATCTGTTGTTCCAATTATAACACATGAGTTTTCATCTGATGAAAGAGTAACAGAATTATTGTTTAAATGCAAATCAACAGGAGTATATGGGACTATAGCATATACACCATTTTCTGCTGAATCTAAAAAGACCATTCCTGAAACTATTATTATAGATAATATTGATATTGCTAAAATTAGATATCTAGTCATTTTTAATTTCTTCACTTTTATTCACCTATCCTTTCTTAAATATATGTTCTTTATTTTTATTATAGTTTACTATTAACAAAAATATGTTTTCTATATATAGTTATTTTTTTAAAAATGTAATATTTTATATTTAATTTTATTTAATTTTATTAATTTTATCTTATTATATATTCTATTATTTTATTTTATTAATTTAAATAAATATTTTTTATAATAAATAATTAAAATTTATTAAATATTGTAATAAAGTGTAAATATATAATTATATAAATAAATACCTATAATAAATTTATATAAGTATATATAAAATTGTAATAAGGATATATATGGATATATAAGGATATATAAGAATATACAATGGAAAATATATGAAAAATAGTAATCATTGGTACAGTACACCAACTTTTTCTAAAGATTATTTAAGTAAATAACTTAAGAAGAATTAAGATAGCTATTACAATTTCAAGAAAATAATTATTTAAAACATCTGTAATAAATAATATTACTTTTAATCTCATAGTACCACCTCCTCAAATTAGTAGAGAGTAGGCTCATTGATTTTCACACGACAATAAGCTTCCCAAATTAAAAATGTATAATCAACGACTTATTTCTAAGTTGGTGGTGCTGTAATATTTTATTATCATTTTTCTACTATAAAAATATTACTATAATCATATTTTATATTATATTAATAAAAATAGAAAAATATATATAAAGTAAATACAAATAGTATAATTACACGACAATGAGCAAGAGGTTTTTTTTGAATATAAAAATTCATTCATTATTTAAATGATAGAAATTTTTATTCAATTATTAACCTCTATCTCTTATTTTAATAATATTCTTCTTTTAATTTATCTCTTATTTCTTCTAAAATAGCTTTATGCATTCTTTTTGAAAATACTTATTTTTATTAAATAATTTTAAAAATTACTTATTCTTTATATAGAATTATTGAACTAGATAGTTGTTAGATATCTTCGTTAGAAAGGTTTATATATTACTATTTATATAATTATTATTACAATTTTTTTCGATAACAAATAGCTTTTTAGTTTATTATTTTATAATTAAAGAGTGTCATTTAAATACTGCTAAAAATACAGTTAAATTGTTTGAAATAAGAAAATCATAGTTATTTTGAATGAAATAAAGAAAAATGTTGGAATGGCTTAAAAAAAGTGATTAAATGAATAATAAACAATTTCAATTAACAGAAACATTACTTTACAAAGGGATAGATGGTGCAGTTACTGGGGAATTTTTAATAGATGTTTTCAATGAAACACTATGGGCAAGTCGAAAAGTTGTTGCAGAAATTTTTGGAACCTCAGGGCAGAATATTTCAAAGCATTTTAGAAATATATTTCAAGAAGGTGAATTAAATGAAAATGAAGTGAGTATAGATGCTAAAAAATTATTTAAAGACCAATCTGAGTTTAGCAACTATTCGTTGCTAAACTCTAAAAAAGGAGGTAGACCTGAAAAATGGTATAATTTAGATGGAATCATATCAGTAGGGTATCGTGTGAACTCTAAACAAGCAACACAGTTTAGAATATGGGCTACTAAGGTTTTAAAAGAATACATGATTAAAGGTTTTGTTCTTGATGATGAACTCTTGAAAAATGGAACAAGATTTGGCAAAGATTACTTTGATGAATTACTCGAAAGAGTAAGGGAAATAAGAGTATCTGAAAGAAGAGCTTATCAAAAGGTAACTGATTTATATGCAATTAGCTATGATTATAATGACAACCCACAAATCACAAGAGATTTTTTTGCTAAAGTTCAAAATAAAGTAATATATGCTGTAACTGGTAAAACAGCCCCAGAAATAATTAAAGAAAGAGTAAATTCAAATGAAATAAATATGGGATTAACAAGCTGGGAAGGATCTCCAAAGACTAAAATACATGCATCTGATGTTGTAATCTCTAAAAATTATCTTTATGAAGATGAGTTAAAAACAGCTGATAAGTTAGTTGATGGTTTTTTAACAACTGCTGAAATGAAAGTAGAAACTCATAGAAAAAGAGAAAAACCTTTGTTATTAAAAGATTGGTCAGAATTATTAGATAATTATATAAATCTCAATGATTTCAAGATATTAAAGAGTAAAGGAAATGTTAGTAAAAAGGGTGCTGATAAAATAGCTAAAAAAGAATATAATAAATACAGACTAATACAAGATGAACTATATCAATCTGACTATGATAAACGAATTGAAGAAGTGGACATTGCTATAAAAAGAATAGAAAGTAGAAACAATTAATGAACATTTCATTACCATTTTTTTACCATAAAAATATTAATATAGAATATTTAATATTGTATTAATAAAAATAGAAAATTGTATATCATATTTAATATTGTATTAATAAAAATAGAAAATTGTATATCTGATAACACAAATAGTATAATTGCGTGACAATGAGCAAGAGGTTTTTTTTTTGAATATAAAAATTCATTCATTATTTAAATGATAGAAATTTTTATTTAATTATTAACCTCTATCTCTTATTTTTTTTAATTATTTTTCTAAAACTTAAGATTATTTTGAATTTTTATAGAAATTATAAGAATATAAAATTTATAAAAAAAATAAAATAAATGATATAAATTACTTTAATAATATTCTTCTTTTAATTTATCTCTTATTTCTTCTAAAATAGCTTTATGCATTCTTTTTGAAAATTCTGCTTTATCTGTTTGAGCTAAAACATCTAAATATCCTTGTGAAACTAAATTAAATGCGAATGGAGATGGAATTGCAGTATTAATTGTTTTTATTTCAAGTTGTCCACTTTCAACCCATTGAAGAATTCTAATTGCATTTTTAACATCCATAAAGTCTTCAATAACTTCTCTTCTTGCTTCTTTGAGGATAGAAAAATTATCATCCATTTCTTCTACGAATTTAAGGAGTATTTTTCCTCTTACTTGTTGTCTTCCTACAGATTTATCTTTTCCTTTGTATTTTCTCAAGGTCATGAGAGATCTGCCTGCACAGTGACGGAAACGACTAGCTAAAGTTTCTGTTTTGTTGATTGCTTTTATAAG
>WRCI01000138.1 GCA_009784145.1 Methanobrevibacter sp. | reverse complement strand
TGACTTTGAAGATGTAGAAGTTAAAAGTAATGCAGTAGAATTATTAGAAGAAAAGCTAAAAAATAAAAGAAAAAAGTGTATGATAGGAACTGGTTCAATGACCGATCCATATATACATTTAGAGAGTGAAATAGCTAATACACACAAATGTTTAGAAATAATTGAAAAATATGGCTTTGGTGTGTCAATTATTACTAAATCAAGTATGATTTTAAGAGATTTAGATTTACTAAAAAAGATTAATGAAAAAACTAAATGTGTTGTACAGATAACTCTTACTACATATGATGAGGAATTGTGTAAGATAATTGAACCTAATGTTTCCACAACTAAAGAGAGATTTGAAGTACTGAAAACAATGAGAGATAACCAAATACCAACAGTTGTATGGTTATGCCCAATTTTACCTTTTATAAATGATAATGAAGAAAACATAAGGGGATTACTAAACTATTGCAAAGAAGCAAATGTTTGGGGGATTCTATGTTTTGGAATGGGAATGACCCTGAGAGAAGGTAACAGAGAATATTTTTATAAAAAACTAGATGAACATTTTCCAGGACTTAAAGAAAAATATATGGAAAAATATGGAGATAGCTATATTATAAATAGTCCAAATAGTGATAACCTAATGAAAATATTTCGCAGGGAGTGTAAAGCCAACAACATAGTTTATAATACAAAAGAAATATTCGAGTTTCTTGGAGAATTCCCAGAAAAGGATGTTCAATTGAACTTATTTGATTTTTAGTATGATGAACTATTATTATATCAAATTATTTCTTTTTATTATATTTTGAAGATATCATAATCATACCAATAGTAAAATATATATATAAAAAGTTACTATATTATTAACTGTGTTCATAGTAAGACCTTATCTCCCTTGGTGCCAGTGGTGTCTAAGCTATTAAATTAGCCTATAGAGGAGATAAGGCAACAGGCACTATTTTACTTATTCTTTTTATTAAATTCTGTCAAAATACATTTATCTTTAATAATCTGCAGATATAATTTGTTATTTCTGTCTAAATATTGAAATGTAGACCATGAAATCAAATCTACAATCTGTATTCCTATGTTACTTTCAGATTGTACACAATAGACATTAGACTTTTTATTATTTAACAACTTCATTATATCATTTTTGAAAACATTTTCAAGTTTTTTAGGTAAAAATTTATCAATAGCTAAATCAACCCGTGTATTATCTAATTTTGCTTGTTTTAACAGTTCTAAAACTAAATAATGATAAATTTCGTTACGATCATTATTTTTTAAAATGTTTTTTTTATTATCATAAAATATTGAGTAAATTTTAATTTCCATTTGGTTTAAAATATTCAATAAATCTTCAACAATCCCATAATCAATATTATATGCTTTAATTTCTTTAACATTTTTCATTTGTTTTTTGTATTTACCTTTTCTAAATCTTTTTACTGCGTGTTTTAACCTTTTTAAGTCTTTTTCATTATTAACTATTAAAAGACTAATATTGAAATAATTAGAATTTCCCTTTATCACTCCACTCTCATCAATATAAGCAAATTTCATAGTTATCTTTTCCGTTATTTATTTCTATTAAATTGTTCTAAGTATTATAATAAGTTCATTCTTTTTTATTTTAATACAGCCAATAAACTTGGATTTTTACATTATCCTCTATAATTTAGTAGTTATTTATTTTGAACCATTATCTAGTTTTAAATAGAAAATTAAGAATTTCTTTTTGAATTTCTAAATTGTTTTTCATAATATATTATTATATAAAAGTAATATTTAATATTTTCTATAATTTAATTAATAATTTTGTATTATATAAATTAATAAATTTAATATCAAATGTTGTAGTAGAAATGCTTTAGTGACATTAAATATATAAATGTATTTATTCAATCTATTTTTTAGAAATTAACTTTTAATATTAATTTATCAAGGAGGGGGGTTTTATGAATATTGTTGAAATATCACATTTAACAAGGGATTTTGGAAATCATAAAGGTGTTTTTGATATTTCTATAAATATAAAAGAAGGGGAAGTTTATGGATTTTTAGGACCAAATGGAGCTGGAAAATCAACAACAATGAGACATCTTATGGGGTTTTATAAATGTCAAAAAGGAAATTGCAAAATTTTTAATATGGATTGTTGGCCAAAGCAGAAAGAAATACAAAAAACATTAGGATATTTACCTGGAGAAATAGCTTTTCCAAATGATATGACAGCTAAACATTATATAAACATGATTGCAAAAATGCAAGGAATAAAAGATAGAGGTTATCAAGAAGAACTTGAAAAATACTTTGAAATTGAAAAAGATACGGATATTAGCTTGAAAAAAATGTCCAAAGGTATGAAGCAAAAAATTGGAATTATAATAGCTTTTATGAATAAACCAAAATTATTACTTTTAGATGAGCCAACAAGTGGTTTAGATCCAGTTATGCAAAATAAATTCTGGGATTTAATCAAGGACTATAAAGATAATGGAGCAACTATCTTCATGTCTTCACATATTTTTGAGGAAGTAGAAAAAACTTGTGATAGAGTTGGAATAATAAAAAATGGAAATTTAATAAAAGAAGTTGAAATTTCAGAATTTAAACATTCAAAATCAAAAACATATATTATTGAATTTAAGTCTGTGGAAGAAATAGAAAAAATAGAAGAAATAGAAGAAATAGGAGAAATAGGAGAAATAAAAGAAGTAAATAAAGTTTTCAAAGATTGTAAAGTTGATTTAGAAAATAAAACTATTTCAGTTGATGTAAACGATTCCGATATTAATAAACTTATAAATGCCTTATCTAAATGTGATATTAAATCTTTTGAAGAAGAAAAACATTCTTTAGAAAACTATTTTATGAAATTTTATGGAAGTGATGGAAATAATGGAAGTGATGAAAATGATTAGTCTTCCTTTATTTAAACAAAATTGGCTATCAAATTTAAACTTATTAATACTAATTACTTTAGCTTTGTGCGTATTTATCACTGTTATGTGTAATGTTTTTACACCATCAACTTTAGATAGTTTGCAAGGTGCAGATGGCGGACTAATTGGAAATATAGTTGGTGGAGTACATTCTTTAGTCGAGTTTATAGGAAATTCATTTTTTGCAATTATGGCAATAATATTTCCAATGCTTTATTCAATTGTCGTGGCAAATAAGTTGATGGTAGAAAAAGTAGAACAAGGAACAATGGCAGGTTTACTCGCAACTCCAACTAAAAGAATAACAATAGTTTCAACTAATGCACTATTTTTTATATTATCCCTAGTATTAATGTGGCTAGTGGTTTTTATAGTAGGAGTTCTTGCTGCAAATGTATTCCAACCAGATGCATTAGATGTTGATGCTTTTGCCAGATTATGCATAGGCTGTTTTTTATATCACTTTGTAATAAGCAGTATATGTTTTTGCGCGTCAACAATATTCAACACCACCCAAGTGTCATTAGGACTAGGTGGAGGCATTTCCTTATTTTTCTTCCTAGTTAATTTAATAATGAAATTATCTAATGAATTAGATTTTTTAAAATATTTTACTTTAAATACATTATTTGATACAACAGCATTAATATCTGGAGAAGGATATATAGAAAACCTTATAATACTGCTTTTAATAGGAACTATTTTATATCTAACAAGTATAATAATATTTCCAAGAAAAGATTTGCCACTATAAGATAAATTATTTTCTAGGAGAGGTAAAACCTCTCTTTTTAATGGCAAAATTGAAGTAAAAGCAAAATAAAACTAAAATAATAAAATATAAAAGAATCTGTTGGGAAATTTATTGTTCTTAGCTATACTTGTACTATATATATATAAAATATATAAAAATTAAAATAATATTATGAAAAATTATAAAAAAATTATTAAAAAATTAAAATTAAAATTAAAAAATTGTCTTATTACAATAATCTGTTTTCAAGACAATTATTTTTAAAATCAATTAAAGCTTTTTTTAGAATATTAAAATCTTCTTCATCAAAATTATCATCAATTTTA